>VBMR01000119.1 GCA_005878325.1 Methanobacteriota archaeon
CAGCGCTCGATTTCGTATGAGGTCGACACAAGCAATCCTCGGCTCGTCTGGCTGCTTGGAGAATTTCGTCTCCTAGTCAACAAGTCAATACGCTTCGCGCACGCCGGCAACATAGGGTCTCTCGCTCAACTTACTCGCGTCGCGTACTCTGATTTCAGTCGGACGCACGATATCCTAAAACAACTGATTCCGTCAGCATTCCGTGTGGCACTCGGTCTGTTGAAAGTTCATAGGCGACGTCTGAGGAAGGGTAGGAGATCGTCTCTGCCGTTTGTTCGCCGCCTCATGCTCAAGGCGGAGAATCAATCCTACAGATTTGATAGGACGACTGGCCATCTCTGCGTGCCAATCCGTGCGGGCGAGCATGTCGATTTCAACTTACCAGCGAGTAGGTGGAGCAGCGACTTCCTACAGGATTCCGGATGGCTTCTCGGTTCCCTAACAATTGTTCCGGGAAGAGTCATTATTGCAGTTCACAGGGAGTCTCCAAAGGCATACACTCCCACTTCGGCTCTCGCGCTCGACACAAATGAAGATTCTCTTGACGGGGTTTCAGCGACGGCGGACACAACTGACCTGGTCTCTGTCCCCCTTGGCGATGTTCGACAGGTCCAAGCTACACACTTCAAGCGGCGTCGAAAACTCGCTCGCGCCAAGGCTAACGACCGTCGGGTCATGAGAAGACTTGTTAATCGAGAGGCGACCCGGGAGCGAAGCAGGGTTCGCCAGAGACTTCATGTCGCTTCGAAAACAATTGTTCAGTTCGCCCAGAGGAATCGCGCCGTGGTCGTTCTCGAGAATCTTACGCTCTGCGGCGCCGGCGGCCCGTCCAGGGAGATGAATCGCAGGCTCTCATCTTGGCCCCGACGGGAAATTCATCGTCAGATCGAATACAAGGCCGCCCTCGCGGGCGTGCCGATCATCAAGGTCAACCCCCAATGGACGTCGAAGACCTGCCCAGTGTGTGGCGCCCGGCGCCGAGATAGGGTGGGCCAGGATTTCGTCTGCCTGGTGTGCGACTGGGAGATGGATCGGCAGATCAACGCAGGCCTGAACATCCTGAAAACCGCCTTGGCTTCGAGCAAGAACGAGGCCTTGGCAAGGGCTGTACGGTTCCAGCCCGGTGCCCTCCGCCATGATGTGGTGAGTCCCCTCTACGACCTCCTCCGCGAAGGGGGAGGCGCACGGGAGGAGCCGAGCGGAGTGGAGTTCGCGGCGAGCGTGCGTCCGGATAGTGCTTGCCCTGTTGCAGAACCTGTCCTACCATTAGACCGACCGACTGGGTAGCTACTTCACGGTCTCGAGCTGGGAGATGACGTTCCAGATCAGCGTGCGGCCATGGAGCGGGATGTTCGGATCGTTCGCCAGATCGTCCATGATCATGATCGCGCTCGTCACCCGCAAGTCCAAGGCCTCGCCTTTCTTCGCCAACCGCGCCTTCGCTTCGGCCGCACCGCGACGGATGTTCCTAGGGACGGAGGTGTCCTCTGCGATCTGGTCGAGGACGTCCATGACTTGCTTCAGCCTCGCCTCGGTGTCCATCGGACCATCTCCGGTTATCCGTCGTCCTCAACTTTGCGCCCTCGATTGTCCGGCTTCCTTGTAGGTGGTGACCACCATCAAGGTCTTCGTGTCCTTGATCCCCGGGATCGGCGCCAGGTTCGAGAGGACGAAGTCCTTCAGCCCTTTATAGTTCTTGAAGCGCGCTTTCGCGACGATGTCCGTGTCTCCCGTCACCAGGAAGACGTCCTGGATGACCTCGAACTTGGAGATCTCCGTCGCGATCCGATCGGCTTCCTTCGTGTCCACTTTGAGGGTGATGACCGCGGCGACCTGGTCCTCACCGTACAAGGCGGTGAGGGCGTGTTCCATGTCGCTGCCGATGGTCATCCGACGAGGGATTGCACGCCGGCGTAATTAAGGTTGTTTCGGTACGACGTATTCTCACGTCGATACGCGAGCGCCGCACTTCGGACAGAAGGCGTCATCCGCGAGCAGGGCGGCCCCGCACGTGGTGCAAGCGGAGCCCTCCAGGCGTGTACCGCATTTGCGACAGAACGCGTCGTCGGACGCGAGGGCCGCACCGCAGGTAGGACACGCGACCTTCGAAGGAGTCGACGCGGTGACCATCGGCTTGGGGGCGGGCGTCGCGGGCGCCTCGACCTTTTGGCCCTCCGCGGAACGCTTCGAGAGCCGGGCGAGGGTCAGGGCCCCGTCGTAATCCCGCGCCTCGAACCGGCTCTTCGCGGCATCGAGGAACTCGGCCGCTTTCGCGACATCCCGGCCCGCGCCGCGGGCGAGCTCGATCGCGCTGCTCGCGACCTCGATCGAGAACTTCGACTGCGGGAGGTTCGGAGCGATTTCCTTCTGCACGACTTCTTTCGTCGTCACCTGTCCCTCGTCGCTGGCGGAGGAGAGATGCTCCAGCTTCGCGATCTCGCCTTTCGAGGCACTTTCGGCCTTCAAAGTCAACAAGCGATTCTTCGCCCTCCCGACCAGCTCGAGGGCGACGCGATAATTGTGCCGTTCATACGCTACATCCGCTTCCTTCATCCAGCTTCGGACCTCCGGGCTCTGGATCCCCTGCCGTTCCAGGCTGTCGAGGATCGCCTTCGTCGTGATGATCGCGTTGTGGGCTTCGTCCGGGAGTTCCGAGGCTCCTTTCACAACGCGCACCCGGCGCTCGTTCATCTTCTTCCGCAGGATTCGCAACTCGAAGAACCCCAGGACCGCGGCGCCGATGGCGGCCAGGATGAGGCCGATCGTGGCCCCGTCGATGTCGGCCATGGCCCGCGGCCCATTCGGACCCCGGCCATAAAACCCTTTCCCTTCGTTTTTCTTCCCTGATTACCTGTCGGACGGGGCGGGAGATCAACTGAGGATGTCCGCGAGTCGCCCCTGCTTCTGAGCGATCCGGATTTCCCGTGCGATCCTCCGACCCGTGGACATGCCCTCTTCCATCAGATCGGAATAGGGCGAGCCGGCGATGAACAGGTTCGTCCCGGCGACGATCCGGGTGGAGATCTCGAAGACCTTGAATTCGAGCTGGTCCGTGACGATCGTCTCGAGGCAGAAAGGCCCAATCATTCCGCCGAAGAGCTCCATCGACCGCTCGATGACCCGCTCGCCCATGTCGAACGCCTTCGGCAGGAGGGACTCCCGCAGGACGACGGGCATGTTCCCCGTCACGACGAACGTCGGGAGGAGGCCCATCTTGCGCACGGACTCCTGGGCGCCGAGCTTGTACATCTCGTCGATGTTCGCTTCGTCCCGGCGGTCGATCCCGAGCATCTCGAGCGCGCCCCGAGACAGCATGTATCCGGTCGTCGCGAGGGGCGAGTAGAAGTAATGGATGTAGTACCGCGTGCCGACGACGTATTCCTGGATCGCGTACTTCATCCCGGGCTGGATCGATTCCTGGAATTCCTCCGCGCTCTTCGCGATGAACGAGCCACGCCCGCCCTTGGCGCCGTAGTACTTGACGAACACGGGGCGGTCGATGTCCTCGGGTCGGACGATCTTGGTCGGCATGACGACACCCGCGGAGGTGAGCCATTCCCGCTGCTTCTCGCGGTCCGACTCCCACCTCAAGACCTCGCGGTTGCCGAAGGTCGGGATGCGGAGCTTCGCGAACACCTCGGCCCCCATGTATTCGACGAAGGAGCCGTGGGGGACTGTGACGACCTGCTTCGCCACGAGGTCGTCCGCCTGGTCGAGGATGTCCGCATACGAGTCGACGATCAGGAAGTCATCCGGCTTCGCGAGCGGAAAGGCGTCGTAGAAGCGGGGCCGTTTCCCGATCGCGATGCCCAGGGTTCGGAATCCTTCCTGGCGGGCCCCATGGAAAATCTGGAGGGAAGAATGGGAGCAGACGGTCGCGATCACGAGATCCTCGTATCCGTCGAGGATCGAGCCGACCGCCC
>VBMR01000057.1 GCA_005878325.1 Methanobacteriota archaeon
AAGGTTTCGTGAACTCCTTGAACGTCGCGATCTCGAAAGCCGCGAAGTCCCCCGAGCCGATCACCGGGTTCGTCCAGACCACGACAACGACGCCATCTGCGGGCGAGATGAGCTCCTCCGTGACCTCGCCGGTAAAACTCCGGATCGAAGCGATTTTCTGACCCGCCTTCACCTCGTCGTCGAGTTCGACGTAAGACGTGAAGACCCCTCCCCGGGTTGGAAAGACATGGAGGACGTCCGGGAACGAGTGGTATTTTTTCAGTTTTTTCGCCGGACCGGGGAGCATCTTCAGGAACCGCAGGGAGTTCTCGAACCCACGGACGCCCGTGCGGATTCCTCCCTTTGTGTCGGGTCCGACTTCCGGTACGAAGTTGGGGATTCCTTTCTTCATCAACGTGGACATCATCGTCGAAGTCCGCTCTCCGCGCTCTGTCGACTTCCCGATCCAGTGAATGATTTTGTCGAAGAGGAACGATTCGGTAAAGTCCTTTAGGCCCGAAAGCCACTGCTCTTTCTTCTCGTAAGTCGCGACGCAGTACGGGCTTACGTCGAGGATCCCCGGGATTCCGTTGTGCACGTTAATGACGTAGTCCGCATTCTCGCTCATGAGTTCCGAAATCCGGTAGGTAACCTGTTGCGCGAGCCATCCGTTCTTGAAGCCCGGGTAGGCTCGACTAAAGTCGATGCTGTCAATGGGGCTGAAGCGGCGCTTCACGTTGAACGCGGTGCTGTCCAACACCGGCAAGGCCACCACGGTCCCCTTCAACTTCTTGGGGTCCAATCCGCTCATGAACATGATGATCGTCGCGGCCGCCAAGGTCTCGTCGCCGTGCTCGCATCCGGTGATCCAGAGGCACAGACCGTCGGCCTTGCCATTGGCGAGGATGAACGGCAATTTTTCGGGGGACCCGTCGAGATGTTCGGCGACTTTGAGATATCCATGGGCCTTCGAGCCGGCCCCCGCGCGGACGTCTTCCAGTACGAGGCTCTTCATGTTCGATTCTCCTGCGTCTACAGCGTCATCGTTCCCCGGGCCATGGCTTCTTGAACTCGTCGAACGTGGCGATCTCATACGCGGAAAAATCTCCCGATCCGATCATTGGGAGGACCCAGATCGCGATGACAATCCCAGCCGCAGGAGACACCAAGTCTTCCGTGATTTCGCCGCTAAAGTTACGAATCGAGGCGAGCTTTTGGCCTTCCTTGATTTCGTCGTCCAGTGCGACGTGGGAGGTGAATACCCCTCCACGAGTCGGGAAAATATGAATCACGTCGGGAAAAGCCTGGTACGTCGGCAGTTTCTTCGGTTCCCCGGGTAGCATCTTGAGGAACTTCATCGAATTCTCGAATCCGCGCAACGCCACCTTCAGCCCGGTCTCCGTGTCGGGCCCAACCTCCGGAACGAACGAAGGGATGCCTTCTTTCAATAGCGTCGCCATCATCGTGGACGTACGCGCACCGCGCTCAGTCGACGTGCCCACCCAATGGATAATCTTCTCGAACAGGAACGATTCCGCGAAGTCCTTCAACCCGCCGTCCCACTGTTGCTTGCGTTCGTATCCAGCAATCAAGTATGGGGTGACCTCGGCGATGCCGGGCATCCCATTGTGCACGTCGATGACGTAATCCGCATTTTCGACCATGAGCTCGAAAAGCTGAGCGGCGACCTGCTGAGCGAGCCAGCCGTTCTCGAATCCGGGCCATGCGCGGCTGAAGTCGTAGCTGTCGATTGGGCTGAACCTGCGCTTGATGTTGAAGGCGGTGCTGTCAAGGACCGGGAACGCAATGAGCTGGCCATTCATTTCCTTGGGTTTGACTTGATTCACAAACTCAACCACCGACGCGGCGGCCAAAACTTCGTCGCCGTGCTCGCACGCGGTAATCCAAAGGGAGGGGCCCTCTCCCCGCCCGTTGATAATAACATAAGGGATGTTCTCAGCCGATCCATCGGGATGCTCCGCCACTTTCAGAGACCCGGTGACTTTCGTACCCGGCTTCGCGGTCATCCCGTTGAAAGAGAGCGGATCCGAATCCTTGCCCAGCATGCGCGGGGCATGGTTGAATAATTGATAAGCATGAATGGAGGAATCGATTTTAAATAGCGAACGTCAATTCCCGATTCGAGTTCCTCCGGGAAGGCTATCACTCCGAGGCAAGCGACGGTTGTCCGCGGCTCAGATTCCTTAGGTCGTCGGACTAGCCACGAACACTTTTGTAGGAGACGTGTGATGCGCGTTCGGTTTCCATGGAGTTGGCGGGAAGGGTTGCGATTGTTACGGGTGCTGCTTCTGGAATTGGACGTGCCACCGCGATACGCCTCGCGAAAGAAGGGGCTAGAATCGTCGTGGCGGATGTTGACGAAGACTGGGGGAAGGAGACGGTCGGGCTTGTCGAGAAGGCGGGAAGCAAGGCGATCTTTGTTCTTACAGACGTGAGGAAAGAAGCCGACACCGCCCGCGCCGTCGCGGAAGCCACGGACGCTTTCGGACGGATCGACATCCTGATCAATAATGCGGGGATCGCTCTGGTTGCAAAGATTACCGAGACGACAGAGGCGCAGTGGGACAAGATTCTCGACACGAATCTGAAAGGCGCTTTCCTGATGTCCAAACATGTGATTCCTCACCTCCTGGATCGAGGTGGTGGCGCAATCGTGAACACTGCTTCGGATGCCGGCATCGTGGGTTTCGCGAACCTGGGCGCCTACTGTGCTTCGAAAGGCGGGATTATCCAGCTTACGCGCGCGATCGCATTGGAGTACGGAGACAAGAACATCCGCGTAAACGCCGTCGCACCGACGTCCACACTCCACACCCGAATGCTCGACGGACTGTTCAACTCAGTGCCGAATCCCGAGGCGCTTCACAAGGCGCTCGCGAAATCACATCCGCTCCAACGGTTGGGCACTGCTGAGGAGGTCGCGGAACTCATGCTTTTCCTGGCGAGCGACCGCGCATCGTACATCACGGGTGCCGTGTACTCGGTGGATGGCGGGATCACGGCTGCTTGTCCCGTTGCAGAATTCTAGGAAATTCGTCCACCTCGGAGCCATGCGATGGAGACTTCCCTCGGCATAGAAGATCTGGACGCGATCGCCTTGGGGGCACCCATCCTGGGAACCGGTGGTGGCGGAGACCCGTACATCGGGAAGCTCATCGCGAAGCAAGCCATCGCGAGTTCGCACCGCGTGCGGATGATTGGGCTGAGAGACATCCCCGATCGCGCTCTCGTGATTGCCTCGGCGATGATGGGCGCTCCGACGGTGTTCGTCGAGAAGGTGCCGAGCGGGGAAGAGGCCGTGAGCGCGTTTCTTGCCCTCGAGGAATTCCTGGGAGAGCGCGCGTACGCAACTTACTCGATCGAGGCGGGGGGCCTTAACTCCACCATCCCGATTGGCACGGCCGCGAAGCTGGGCATCCCGCTGATCGACGCGGACGGGATGGGACGGGCGTTCCCCGAGGTCCAAATGGTATCGCCCACCCTGTATGACATCCCCGCAACTCCGATGGCGCTGGCGGACGAGAAGGGCGACGTCGTGATCCTCAAACACACTATTACGAACCTATGGACCGAACGCCTCGCCCGAAGCATCACGATCGACATGGGCGGGTCGGCAATGATTGCCCTCTATCCGATGACAGGCAAGCAGGCGAAGAAGTCGCTGATCGCCGGTTCAATCAG
>VBMR01000075.1 GCA_005878325.1 Methanobacteriota archaeon
TAGACCGACTCCATGAAGGTCCCGAGGGCCGACGGGAGGTCGACGTCACAATGATAGGTGACCACATACGGAATGCCGCGTTCGCTGGCGACCGTACCCGCGTAGTGCGACGCGAGCGGCGGTGGAGAGTGGGCGTGCACGACGTCCGCGGGCACGACACGAAGGTCGGCGCGCATGTGGGGGGTGATGGGCGTCTCCATCAGGATGAATCGCGGCTTCACCCGCATCACCCGGAAACCGTCGACGGCTTCCTCCGTGGGCAACGCAGGATCGTGTCGGGAAGTGACGACCGTCACCTCGTGGCCGCGGTTCGCCAGCTCCTTCGAGAGGGAGCGGACGTGGCTTTCCACTCCGCCAAAGTGGGGCGAGAACCAGGGCGAAACCTGGGCGATTCGCACGCCCTCCACCTCAGAAAATCCGGCTCCGGGGGGCGATGTTTCCCCGCACGTGAGCGGCGGGACCGAGGAAGGATCCTTCCCCGATGATCGTGCCCGCATCGATCGACACGTTGATCCCGACCTTCACGTCGTCCCCCATGATCACGCCGAGCTTGCGAAGGCCCGTGTCGACTTCGACCCCCCGGAACATGACTCGGACCGGCGCCTCGTCGAGACGCAGGTTCGCGACCTTCGTCCCCGCGCCCAGGTTGCACCGCTCTCCGAGGATGCTGTCCCCGACATAGTTCTGGTGAGGTACCGTGGCCCCGGCCATCAAGATCGAGTTCTTCACCTCGCACGCGTTGCCCACCTTCGCTTTCGGACCGATCGACGAGGACGCGCGAACGTAGCAGTTCGGCCCAATCACCGCGCCAGGTCCCACGATCGTCGGACCCTCGACGTATGCGCCCCGCCGGACCTCGGCACCCTCCTCCACGAGCACCTCGCCCATGAGGGTGGCGCCGGGCTCGACCCGCCCGTGGTCCGCGCCTTTCAGAGGAGAGAGGAGCGCAGCGTTTGCCCGGAGCAGGTCCCAGGGTCGTCCGACGTCGATCCATTCCCCGGGCAGGCGGAACCCGTGCACGTCCCGCTTCGCCATGAGGGTTCGGATTGTATCCGTGATCTCGAATTCCCCTCGGGGCGATTTCGGCGTCCCGTCGATCAGCGCGAAAATCTCGTCGTCGAAGACGTAGATGCCGGCATTGATCAGGTGCGACTTCGGACGCCGCGGCTTCTCTTCGAGCGAGACGACCTTGCCGTCCTTCATCTCGACGACGCCGAACGCGGTGGGATCGGACACCTCGGCCAAGGCGATGATCGGGCCGCCGACCTTGCGATGGAACGCCAAGAGGGCCCCAAGCGCCTCGCCGGACACGACGACGTCCCCGTTCACGCTGAGGAACGGCCCGTCCACGTGCGGGCGCATGTGGCCCAGGGCGTGGGCCGTCCCCAGTCGCTCCACCTGTTCCTCATACGCAATCGAAAGCCCGAGCGCGGAACCGTCGCCGAAGCTCTCCCGGATCCGATGGCCCTGCCACCCGATCAGGACCGCGAGCTCGGAAATGCCCGCAGAACGTAACGCATCGAGGGTGTGCCGCAAGAAAGGTTTGCCCGCGACCGGAAGTAGAGGCTTCGGGAGATTGGCCGTCAGGGGACGCATCCGCGTGCCCTCTCCGGCCGCCAGGACCACGGCCTTCATGCGGCTGCGCCTTTTGCGCTCGATACGACCGTGGAATATATCTCCTTTGCTCTGACCTTTTCGCGGGACTCCGCGAGCACTCGAATTTTCGGCTCCGTCCCGGAGAAGCGGACGAGGGCCCAGCCATCGTGGAAGTCGAGTCGCCATCCGTCCAGGACCGCTACGTCGGCGCCGAGCCCCCGCAAGGCGGCATCGAGTCGTCTCTCGATCGCCTCCCGATCGGCCGCGGCGTATGGGATTGAACCCCGGTGAACCGGATACTGAGGGATTTCCTTCACGAGAAGATCCAGGGGTTTTTCCGCGGCCATCGACACCAGGCGTGCCGCGGCGTACACCCCGTCCGGACACAGAGACGCTCTCGGAAAAATCCACGTGCCGGAGGGTTCGCCTCCGAATTCCGCTCCTCGGCGCTTCACCTCCGCTGCGACATGAACGTCGCCGACACGGGTGCGCCAGATCGTGGCCTTGGGCACGAGGTCCGACAAGGACATCGAGGCGTCGACCGGGACGACGAGTCCCGTTCGGACTTCCTGGCGCGCGAACAGCGCCAAGAGCAAGTCCCCTCCGACGAAGCGGCCTTGCCGATCGACCGCGACCATCCGGTCTCCGTCCCCGTCATGTGCGATGCCGAGGTCCGCGCGCGTGGCCCGCACGGTCGCTGCCAGTGCCGCCAGGTTTTCCTCCGTCGGTTCCGGTTCGCGGCCTGGAAAATAGCCGTCCGGCTGTGCGTGAATCGCCACCACGTCGCACCCCATCCGTCGCAGGAGAAACGGTGTAATCGTGCAGGTGGCTCCGCAACCGCAGTCGACGACGACCCGGAGCTTCACCGGTTCGATCGTCTCAAGGATCGCGTCGATGTGCGCCTCGACCAAGTCCGTTCGCGACGACCAGAGACCCGTGCGATCCCAGGACGAAGAGGCGAAGCGACCCTTGTCGAGGGCTTCCTCGACCTCGCGCTGCTGGCCCTCGTCGAATGCCATTCCGTCCGGGTTCCAGAGCTTCAGCCCGTTGTAGGGCGCCGGATTGTGGGAGGCCGTGACCATGATGCCGCAGGCATACTCTCGAGTGCCACGGGCCAGGGTCGGAGTGGAGACGAGCCCTCCGTCGCAGGCGCCCACGCCGCTGGACAGGAGGCCTGCGCCCAGAGCCTGCACGAGCATGGGACCCGTGAGACGAGGATCCCGACCGATGATCGTGTCTCCGTACAGCTCCCCGACCGCCTTCCCGACCCGCAGGGCCAAGTCCGGCGTGATGTCCACGTTTCCGAGGCCACGGATTCCGGAGGAGCCGAAACGCGGCACGAATTGAGGATACCGTAGCCGGTAGAAAGCCTTCCGTGAACGAAGTTGAGCGTGGACCAACAATTATATAGCGTTCTCTCGATGCGTCCGTCGCGCTGCCGGTTTTGGGCTCCGCAGCGGAGGGATCGCATGGTCATGGAACCCGTCAGTATCGAAGCGGCGATTGAGAAGGCGAAAAAGAAGGGACTCCGGCCGGGACGCGTGAAAGGGACTGACGGTATTCAGTTCACGAAGGGTCGGAACGAGCGGATTGAAGTGATCTCGTGGGAAGAGTTCCGCCAGACCCTGGCGGATCGAAAGCTCGAGGTCTTCGATTCCGGCGGATTCATGAAGATCATGAAGCGGCGCAAGTGAGAGGCCGACTCAGGCTTCCCGTCCCTCGCCGGCCGTAGCAGGGGTTCACCGTCCGATGGCATCTCGGTCGTCAAGAGCCCCCTGGCGAATGGCAGCGAAACCTGGAGACTCCGAACGCAGGTCACAGGAAGGTTCTTACGAACCCGTGAAATTCGCGTCGGACTGCGGCGTGCGTGGGTTGCCAAGCTTGGTCAAAGGCGCAGGGCTCAGGATCCTGTCCCGTAGGGGTTCGCAGGTTCAAATCCTGCCCCACGCATTCCTCAGGGCGGCAGATGTTGTACATAGACGGACATTCCAACGGAATCGGCGTGGTGGGTTTCGGGGGTCGGAATCTAGCCTCCGACGCTCGCCTCTGTACGTCTCGACTGATGACCATTATAAGCGTTGGTCCTCGGTCGACGGACAATCGTCGGACCCCAGGTTTAGGTTCTAACTTTACTTTTATTTATTCTGACGTTTGATATTGTCAAGCGCAAACGTGACCCGAAAGCTATTCATAGGTTCGGAAGCCTAAACGAAGTGCCCAGGTGAAGGGCCTTCCACCGGGCCGTCCGAGAGGGTAAGGAGCCGTCTCGGGCCCTTCCCGTTTCGTGCCCGGGGATCGAAGCCGACGACCGCGTCGGCCTCATTTTCACCATCGGGTGATCCCTTGCCCTCCCAGAAGTTCAGCCGGAAGTATCTTACGCGGCACAAGAAGAGCGCACAGCTGTGGCGCCGCGCCTCGAGGCTCACCCCGGGAGGCGTTGAGAGCAACATCCGGCACTTCCGCCCGCATCCGTTTCTCGCGGACTACGGGGACGGCGGCTACATCTACGACGTCGACGGCAACAAGATCCTCGACTTCATGATGGGGTTCGGTGGCCTGTTCCTCGGCCACAACAATCGCGACATCGCCTTGGAGGTGATCAAACAGCTCGAGTCGGGCTCGATGCTCGGGGTCACGAGCGAGCTGTTCATCGACTACCTTTCGGCCGTCCAAAAGGCCGTGCCGTCGATGCGGAAGATGCGCCTCTGCAACAGCGGGACGGAGGCGACCATGCATGCCCTGCGCACGGCCCGCGCCTATACCGGACGGGACAAGATCGCGAAGGCGGAGGGGGCCTACCATGGCGCCCACGACTACGTGCTCCAAAGCCTCGACATGGACCCCCGGATGGCCCGCAGGAACAACGGATACAAACCCGTGCCCTACGGCAAGGGGATCCCGAAGGCAGTCTCCGAAACCGTCGTGATCTATCCGTACAACGACATCGAGGGTACCGCGGAGGCCCTCGAACGGTCGGACGATATCGCGGCGCTCATCGTGGAGCCCGTCCTCTGCGGACCGGGTGTGATCGTCCCGAAGGGAAACTACCTGAAGCGCCTGCGGCAGTTGACGCGGAAGCGCGGCATCGTCCTGATCTTCGACGAGGTCCTCACCGGGTTCCGGCTCGCGTACGGCGGCGCCCAGGAGTACTACGACGTCCGACCGGACATGACGACTTTCGGTAAGATTGCGGGCGGAGGGTTCCCACTCGCCGGTTTCGGCGGGGAATCGCAAATCATGAACATGCTCGAGCCAGGCCGCGGCTGGCGGAACGCGACGTTCCACGCTGGCACCTACAACGGGCATCCGATCGCGGTGGCGGCCGGCCTGAAGGCCGTGCAGATCCTCGGAGAGCATCCCGAATACTACGATCAGGTGAATCACCTCGGGCGGCAGCTGTTCAGCGGCCTCCAAGACCTCGCGGACGACCGCCGCATCCCGGCGTGGGTCGAGTACGTCGGCTCCATCGGGAACGTCTACTTCACCACGAAGGACGAAATCCGGAACTTCCGGGACACGCTGAGTGCGAACACCCGCCGCTGGTGGAACTGGTTCATCCACTGCCTGGGGAACAACGTCCTGTTCGGGATTCCGAACACGGGGGAGCGCGCGTTCCTGTGCACGGAGCACACAGACGAGGATGTCGAGTGGGCCCTCGAGGTCGCGGACAACGCCTTCGCCGCGATCGCCAAGGAAGCGAAACGGAACCGGGAGAAGGTGCCGTCGGTCCAGCTCCAGGCCGCGGGCGAACAGGCGGCCCTCTACGGCGAGGCGATGCCGCGCGCGTGAATCGCCGCCCCGGGACTAGTTGAGGAGCCGAGTCTCCTCGGCCGTCTCCGTGACTCGAATGCCGCGCCCTTGGGCAGAGAGTTCCTCGAAGTACCCTTTGGGATCGAATGCGGTCTCCGGGGGGAGGACGCCCGGTCCCTTCGTTCGCCCCTTCACCATCCATTGCGCGGCGATGGAGGGCGGGACGCCCGTGTCTACGACGCCGCCCCCCACCCTCCACTTTTCGTGGGGCCATGTGACCGCCTCGTACCGCAGCGTGACCGGATTCCCATTCTTCTCGCCGACGAGGACACAGCGCTGGATGTCCACATCCAGCTCCGGCTCCTTCGGCTTCGGAAGGGCGTCGATCACCGTCGACGTGACGTCGTACGGGCGGACCTTTGCCCCTTCGACCATGATTTCGTCGCGGCTCGCAAGGCCCAACCGGACGAGCGTTTCAATCGTTTGCCGGAACGCCGGTGGGAACGCGACAATGAAGTCCATCTCTTGGACCCCTTTTCCAATCGTCTTCGGCATCGTCGCAAGCTCCGAATGGATGGTATAGTAGCCTTCGACCACGCCTACCGGGGGCTGGAATTCCGACCGCTCGAGTCCCGACAGGGCCGGCACGAAGCGGATTTCCCCTCGCGAAGGATCGGTGCCTCCATCGAGAACTCGTCGAAAACCGTGCGGATCGCATAGGGAGGGACGAACAGGCCCGCTTCGCCGCCGGAGACGACGGCGCCGCTGCTCCGAAGAAGGACTTTGTGGACTCGATCCAGCTTCGTGGCTCCGTGCGCTCCCATCACGTTCATGGTGCCCGGGGTCGAGCCGATGCCGAGGACGCAGGTCACCCCCGCATCCTGGGCCTTGCGATGGAGCTTGAGTTGCCGGAGCGTCTGATGGTAGAGCCCTCCCAGATCGCAATAGTGAATGCCGGCAGAAATCGCCGCCTCCATGATCGGGACGTTGAGGTCGTACCAGCTGCTGTGGATGACGCAATCCCACCGTTTCATCTCCCGCACCAGGTTCGTGGAATCCCGGGCATCGATGGGGACCGCGACCGCCCGTTCGTCCTGCTGCGCGGTCACGAAGGCTTTGGCCTTGGCCTCGCTGCGTCCGGCGATCCCGACGCGTTCGACGCCGGGGCTGGAGAGCAAGTCCGGGACGGTCGATTGTGCCATCGCGCCATATCCACCCAGGATGAGAATCTTCAATGGCTGCCCCCGGTTCGAGGAAGGCGAGGCCTCCTTAATCCTTTCGCGACCGAGTCATGCGTCCCGGATACGGGCCGCCCATAGGACCGCGGACCCTGCGACGACCAGTCCAACACTCGTTGCGAACGCCCATCCATATCCGAGGAATCCTGCTGCGAAACCGCCGGCGAGCGGCCCCAGGATTGATCCGAATCCTTGGACCGCGTTGAAGGCACCGAACGCACGGGCCCGTCTTGCTTTCGGTGCGAGACGTGACGCGAGCGTGGAACCCGCGACGTTGATTACGGCCCAGCAGACGCCGACGCCGGCGTGGAGCCCGACGACCAGGCCGAGTCGCGCGAGGTCATGAATGCCTGTGAGCCCTAAGATGAAAAAGGACCCGAACAGTACGGACCGCCCCAGCGACCCGTACACTTGCATCGTTCCGCTCCCGCGGGCCGAGACCCAGTCGGCGACCCGCGGATACACGGCGATCGAAGCGACCTGACTCGCAATGTAGATCGCAAAGATCTGCGAACTCCCCAGGCCATAGACCTGGGTCAAGAAGATCGGAAAGAAACTGTAGAACGCCGTGAAGCCTGCGAACCAGAGGAACACACACGCCAGGAAGACGCGGAAGGACTTGGGCATCCGGAGGTGCCCTACGTCCTGCGGTCCGACGAAGTTCATGACGCGCAACGGGAGGTAGCGGCCGCGCTCGACCCGCAGATTGGAGTCCGCGACGGTCACGCTCGTGCGATCCAAATGACGGGATGTCATCGGTGCGGCAATGAGAACGATGAGGCCCGCGAAGAACGACATCCCCGCGCCCACGAGGAAGAGGGCCCGCATCGACGACAGAGGCCCTCCCATGAATCCCCCATTGACCGCGAGCCAGGACGCCGCGAAGGCCAGACCGAGCGTCCACCCCGCGGCGGTGATCCGACTCACGAAGGCGAGTCGGCCGGGCCAGTCCTTGCGGTCGGAGGTCTCCATGAGGAGGACTGTCCCCGCGGGCCCGCTGGCCGCGCCGAGACACCCGGCGAGGAGGTTCGCAATGTAAAACTCGGACATCGTCCGACTGGCGGCCATCGCGACGAGAGCGACGCCGCTGCCGACGAATCCGATGAGGAGGAACGGCTTGCGCAGTTCGAAACGGTCCGAGAGGCCGCCCCAGAGCATGAAGGCCGGGACCGATGCGATGCTCGTCGCGGCGGCGATGATGCCCACGTTGACCAGGTTTCCGCCGAGGGCGTACGCAAAGAGGAGAATGAGGGTGGACGTGGCGCCGCCGGAGATGCCTTGCGGCAGGTACGCATACACCCATGTTGACTTGTTTGCACGGCCCATCCCAGACTCTCGAGTGGAACCCGCGCATCCCACACCAATATTTGGGCTTTATGTCCATGGCTATCAAGGGAGAGAAAGACCGGTGGAAATGGGCGCGGCGAAGCTTTATCACCGAGGGGACTTCGGGGGCTAGTGGGACATCTTCGCACGAACGTCGCCTTCGCGGCGGTAGCGATCGCGTCCGTCTTTCTTTCTGGGGCCGTCCTCTCCGGTTATCTGTC
This sequence comes from Methanobacteriota archaeon, assembly GCA_005878325.1. Classification (GTDB taxonomy): domain Archaea; phylum Thermoplasmatota; class Thermoplasmata; order RBG-16-68-12; family RBG-16-68-12; genus RBG-16-68-12. The sequence goes on from VBMR01000075.1 coordinate 8,132, forward strand.
GACGGCTCCTACCGGGTTCGCGCTCCGACTCGGTTACTTCCCCAACGTGACACACGCGCAGGCGCTCTACGGGATCGCCACCGGGGCCTATGAGAGGGCTCTCCACCAAGCATTGGGAATGGATTTCTCGATCCAACCGCACGCATTCAATGCAGGCCCCGCGGCGATTACGGCGCTTTTGTCCAACCATGTCGACATGGTGTTTGTGGGCCCATCGCCCACTCTGAACGGTCTATCCGTCGCCCCGGACATCCTCCGAGTGATTGCGGGCGCCTCGAGCGGCGGAGCCTTATTCGTGGTCCAACCCTATGTGAACTTGACGACGGATGCGGGATACGGCGGAAAGAAATTCGCAACGCCCCAATGGGGGAACACGCAGGATATCGCACTGAGACACTACCTCTTGACAAAGGGGCACAGGACGCTCGATCAAGGCGGGGACGTCGATATCATCAACGTAGCGAACGCGGAGATCCTCACGTTGTTCAAGCTCGGTCGGATCGACGGCGCGTGGGTTCCGGAACCGTGGGGGACCCGTTTGATTAAAGAGGCGAATGGAAAGGCAATCCTAGACGAACGGACCCTGTGGCTCGAGACGAACGGAGAGTTCGTGTCGACCCAGCTTGTGACGACGAAACGGTACCGGGAACAACACCCGGACGTCATCACCGCGTTTCTTCGTGCCTATGTGAACGTGACCCTCCTCCTGCAACGGGAGAAAAAATCCGACCTGGAGATCATCAACGGGGAATTCAAGAACCTGACCACGAGCTCGCTCGACGAGGACATCATTGCCGACGCGTTCGGAAATATGAATGTCACGTACGACCCAATCGCCCCATCGCTGCGAACGTACCTCGCCTGGACGCAAGACCTGGAGTTCCTGTCCCGCGATGTGCGCCTTGACTCGCTATACGACCTCACCCTGTTGAATCAGATTCTGGAAGAGAAGGGACTTCCACCGGTGACCGGATTATGACGGGCGCCGCGCTGAAACTCGTCATGCTCGGAAAACAGTTCGAGGCGAAGGTCGAGAGGCTGAACGCCCTGCGGGATGTGAACCTGGAAATCCGAGAAGGCGAATTCGTCACGATCGTCGGACCGTCGGGTTGCGGAAAGTCCACTTTGTTGATGTTGGTCGCGGGCCTCCAAGTGCCAACGGCCGGGTGGGTCGAGATGGATGGTCAGCCGGTTCATGGTCCGGGAGCCGACCGGGTCGTCGTGTTTCAGGACGGAGCCCTGTTCCCATGGCTGGACGTCCAGGGGAACGTCGAATTTGGCCTTCGGGTGGCCGGCGTCCGGCGCGCCAAACGAGCGCAACGGGTCCGCGAGTTCATCAAGATGGTACAGCTCGAGAAGTTCGCCCACGCCCGGGTCCACGAATTATCGGGCGGGATGAAACAGAGGGTCGCGCTGGCGCGCGCCCTCGTCCTTCGGCCGCGGGTCCTCCTGATGGACGAGCCGTTCGCCGCCCTCGATGTGCACACCCGCGAAGAGATGCAATCAGTCGTCCAGGATCTGTGGCTCCGAAGCGGCACGACGACACTGTTCGTGACCCACGATGTCCGTGAGTCGGCGGTCCTCGGAGACCGGATCGTCGTGATGACGCATCGACCCGGGACAGTCAGCGCGATCTTGGAGAACCACGCGCCAAGGCCGAGAACGCTGAACGACCCGGAGGTCTTGGACGCAATCCAGCGCTCGAACGACATCCTGAAAGCCGAGGTCGAATGGTCGAACAGTCAGGCCAAGCTCGCACCATGATGCGCCGCCGCGAGCACAGTCTCGCTTGGGAGTTTCGCCATCTCATCCCGATGGTGGCGATTGCGCTTGCTGCCCTCACTCTCTGGCAGGCGATGGTGAGCCTAAGGGTCTGGCCCCCGTACCTCTTCGCGGGTCCCACGGAGGCCGTCCGCGCCCTCGTGGAGTTGTGGAACAGGGCCCTGCTCCCCCGGGCCATCGTGGCAACTCTCCAGAGGCTCGCGGTCGGCTTCCTTATCTCGCTCGTCTTGGGCGCCCTTCTGGCGTTCATCATGGTGCGATTCACCACGTTCGGAAAGGCCCTCCAACCCTATATCCTCGGGCTGCAAACGTTCCCGTCCATTGCATGGGTGCCCCTCGCCCTGATTTGGTTCGGGTTCTCGGAAACCACCCTTCTCTTCGTCACGATCATCGGTTCCGTTTTCGGGGTCAGCATATCGTTCGCCGACGCTCTGCGAACCGTGCCGCCCGTCTATCTCCAAGCGGCGCGCAACATGGGCTCCGATGGAATGGACCTGATCCTCCGTGTGACCGTCCCGGCCGCCCTACCCCACCTCATCTCGGCAGCGAAAGTCGGGTGGGCGTTCGCGTGGCGGTCGCTTATTGGGGCGGAAATCATCTTCGCCTCGGTCGGGATCGGATTCCTGCTGAACATCCGCGCGACTGTCCCGGACATCGGTGGGGTCATGGGCGTGATGCTCGTGATCCTCGTCATCGGCATCGTTGTGGACCAGCTGGCCTTCTCCAAGATACAGGAGTGGGCGAGTCGGAGGAGAGGTCTCCTGGCACACCGATGATCCGACGATCGCGCGAACAGGATCCCGCGAGCTAGAGAAGGTCGTAGACCAACTTGGCGGCCGCAATGAACAATACGATCACGAAAATAAGGGCCACAGAACGGGTTTTGAGCTTCGCAAGACCCCAGCGAGATCCCAGATATGAACCCACGAACACGACGGGCATGAGGATCGGAATCAGGAGATATGCATCGGGGATGGCGAAGCCCGACGGCTGAAGGGCCAAATCCGCGAGGTATGCGACAAAGCCCACCGCAGCGGTCGGGATGATGAGCAACGAGGAGGTGCCGATCGCCTTTCGAGTCTTGCGGCCCAGGACGTAGACGAGGAGGGGAACGTTGAGCAGCCCGCCCCCAATCCCCATGGCGCCGGATAGGAACCCCGACCCCGCGGTCGCGGCCGCGGTTCCCCACACTCGGGGGCGGGTCATATGGGATTCGTCATCCTCGTCGACGGAGCGGGCGTTTTTCAACCAGTCCCGAACCATGTAGCCGCCGAAGAGAAAGAGGACCCCCGCGAAGAACGCCTTGAAGGTCCGCTCATTCAGCACTTTGAGGGTGAAGAAGGTGCCGATGACGGCCCCCAGGAGCGCTCCGGCCACGAGCGTCCGGCCCAGGCGGAAGTCGACGAGGCCGCGGCGGTGATGGTTCAATACGGAGGAGGCGGCGGTCGCTATCGTGAAGGTCAATGAGATCGGCACCGCGAGGTCCCTTGTGGCCGCCCCCGTAGACAGGAGAATGGGGACGAACAAGAGACCCCCGCCGAGTCCCAGGTTCGAATAGATGAACGCGACCGCGAAAATGAGGACGGCCTGGAGCACGAGGATGAGCACGTCCACACCGCGCGTACGCCTGGCCCCTATTAATTACTAACGAGAATATCGGGACCGGGCGATCGACATCGTGTTCCTCGTGCGGTTCGGGGAGCTGGCTCTCAAGAGTCGCTTCGTGCGACGGCAGCTGAGGGACCGGCTCGTCGCGAACATCCAGGATCTGTTCGCCGCGGAAGGAGTCGAATGCATCACAGAGGCCGATGAAGCCCGCGTCTATGTGCACGCGAACGATCAGGTGAGCGCGAGATCGATCCTGGCACGGACCTTCGGCGTCGTGTCCTTCAGCCCCGCCATCGAAGTCCATGCGGACCTTGATTCCCTTCGGAAGCCGACCCTCTCGGAGGCCGCCGACGCTCTCTCCCCCGGTCGGACATTCGCCCTTCGTGTCCGCCGCGTCGGGACCCATCCATTCTCGAGCCAAGACCTGGCCCGAAAGCTCGGAGAGGACGTTCGCGCGGCGCATCCCGACTCGCGGGTGAATCTCTCGCGGCCGGAGGTCGAAATTCACATCGAGGTCCGCCGGAACCGTGCCTTCGTATTCCGGGAGATTCATCCGGGCCCCGGCGGTCTCCCGCTCGGCAGCCAAGGACGCGCCCTCGCCGTCGTGCGCGACGAGGCGGGTCTCGTAGCGGCTTGGATGGGCATGAAGCGCGGGTGCCGGGTCACCGTGGCGACCGCGGGGGCCACCGACCTCGTCGAACCCCTGCGAAAGTGGGACGTGCATCTGAAGGTCCTGGGCCTCCCGCAGGACGAGGAGCTCGGAGGCGTGGTTCGCGTCGCCCGCGCCGGTGCGGTATTCCTCGGGACCCGGTGGGCCGCCTTTGATTCGAAGTCTCATGACTCCCTGGCGGTGCCAGTCTTCGAGCCGGTCATAGGGCTCGCGGATAATGAGATCGAACGAATCGCCTCGCGCATCCGCACGGGCTAAGGCTCATTTTCCGGTTCGACCGTGGCGGGTAATACTCGGGCGGATCTTCTCGGCCCCCTTGCCCTTGTATCCCAGGCCGCGTCCCTTCTTGCCCGCGGAGGTGAGGCCTCGGAAGACCCGGCCGCGGTTCTCGGGAGCGCAAATCCAGTTGATCTTCGGATCGTTTCGAATGACCGGATGCTGCGGATCCACCAGGATGACCTCGTAATATTTGTGCATCCCGTCCTCCCCGAGCCAGTACGAGTTGAGCACCTCCATGTTTGGATAGTGACGCGCGGTCCGTTCCTCCGCTATGCGCTGGATCGACTTCGCCATGGTGAACTTCACAAGGCCCCGGCGCTTCGGATGGCGCCCCCCCATCGGCTTCGGCCTTCGACGTCCGCCCCGGCGGACCCGGGCGCGCACGAGGACGTAGCCTTGTTTCGCGCGGTAGCCGAGTTCACGAGCCCGATTCACGCGCGTCGGCCGTTCGATCCGCGCGAATGCAGGACCTCGCCGCCACTCGACCATCCGCTGAAAATGCGCTTCCTTCACGACGCCGCTCCGCGGGTTCCTCCACGCCTGTTTCACGAAAGAGTAGAGGTTCCGCGGACGAGCCGGCACTTTCGCCGCCGCCTCGCCGCCGATGTTCAGCTCCGGTTCCGGAGCCGTTGGGGTTTCTTCGGCCATGGCCCGTACCCCTGGATTTGCGGATTCGCCCGAAGGTACA
>VBMR01000058.1 GCA_005878325.1 Methanobacteriota archaeon
TCACCCCGAGGAACGGCTGGTCCGCGAGGTTCAGAGGAAGCGGGTTCGGGATGACGTACTCGAACCAGCTGCCGCTTGGGTCGCTCGTCTGCGACACGCCTAGATAGATTTGGCTCGAGGCGTCCGGTTGCTGCGTGTTCAGCTCGCCACATGTCACGCTGAGGATCGTGGTGAACCACCGCTGTGTGCCGTTGTCGAAATAGACCTGCGGATCGGTGAGGAAGCAGCCCGCCCCGGAAGGGACCGTGAAGAAGTTCGTCAAGGTGAAGAACTTCACGAACTGCCCGCTCGTCGTCCAGATCTTCGCGGCCGTGTTCACCTCCTCCATCACGAATTGCGAGCTGGCGGACATCGTCACGTCGGGCGGGAGGCATCCGAAGGGGCTGTCGTTCGTCCCGTAGGCGGGCTGGAAGCAGGCGCTTTCCGCCCCGTTGATTCCCTCGAAGCCGAGGCCTGTCTGGTATTGCTTCTTCCCCGAAGGCAGAGTCGCCGTGTTCGGCCCGGAACCGAGATTCTTCCCGTGCGGCGAGGTTTGGGGGGCCGTCCCGGGGTTCGTCGGGCCCTCGGTCTCGGGGGGAGTGATGATGGCCGACACCGGAAGAGAACCCATGAGATTGGTGGGTAGCGACACGGCGGATGCACGGAGGACGACATCGTGCGAACTGGAGAGATCGGATGTGGCTGCGGTTCCATCGACAGGCCCGAAGCCGTAGAGGACGATCCCGTTCCCAATCGCGGTCATGAGGATCGCGGCAACGACTAGCGATCCGGAAAAATCCAACGTGCGAAGCCGCGAGCAAGGATGCGCAACCGATACGGGAACCCCGAGAGCCACCGACCCAACCCCCGATCCATTAATGCGCATCGGCGGCTTAATCCGTAACTGTCATTCCGGTTACTTGCACACCCCCTGGATATAGTGCCCTCCTTCCGCGGTTCAGGCCCACTTCGAGCCTCCGGGAAGGCACTCCCGCGAGAGTCCGTCGAGGCGTCATCACAAACACACACCAGTGCATCGACGCCGTTTTAAACCCCGGGGCTGACTGAAGTCCGCCCGAGCGTGATCGATGAACCGCGACACCCTTTCGCCCTTTGTTCGCGGGCCCATCCACAATCTAGTTTCAACGAGCCAGTCTCCATGGGAATCGGGGCCCTGCCCGGCGCAGAAGGGGTTCCCTCAATCATGATCACGGAGGGGCTAAACCCGAAGGATGTTGCGCGTTTTTCCGCGGTGCTCGACCGAGAGGAATTTCACGCGCAACTCGACCGAATGTTTCCAGGCCCCAGAGGCCACTCGCGGGAGTTTCGGCTCGACGTGCTCAAGGGGCACCGGGATCGGTGCACGTTCGACAGTGCCGTGGAGACGGAGAAGGGCTGGCAGAGCGTCATTGCAAAGGTGTACGCGGCCGATCGCTCGGACGTGTTCCGGATGATGAGCGCGGTTGTGGACGCGGGCTTTGGCCCGCAAGACGAGTTCGCGATTCCCCGGCCGCTCGCGTATCTGACATCGCTGAACGTCCTCATGGAAGAAAAGGTGGAAGGCACACAGGCCATGAAGATCTTCCAGACGGGGGATCACGATGAACAGGTCGACACGGCACGTCGATGTGGAACATGGCTCGCTCGATTCCATGCGCGGGCGCCCGGCCAGGGCCGCACAACCGGACCCGAGGACATGCTCGCCAAGTGTCGCCTGTGGGCGACCCCGATTCGGGAGTTCGGGGGACCCCTCGCCCAGAAGGCCGACACGCTCCTTCGGAAAGTGGAGTCGTGCGTCCCCCCGATGGACACGGTCGAGGCGTGCGCGGGGCACGGCAGCTACATGCCGGAGCACGTAATCCTCAGCGGTCGCCGCACGGTGACAATCGACCTGGATGAATACGATATCGCGGACCCGGCCCGGGATGTGGCCTGGTTCATCATCTCCCTCGAGCGATTGGGATTGAAGCACCGGGCCTCCCTACGCGCCCATGACCCCGCCATCGAGGCATTTTTGGACGCGTACGCGCAGGGCGCCCGCGAGAATGCGCTCGCTCATTTGCCGTTCCACATGGGCGCCGAGTGCCTGCATCGAGCGCACCGCGACCTGCACAAACGGATTCCTCCGCTTCCCGAGTGGACGGAGATCATGCTCGACGAAGGGCTGCGTTCGAGTTGAGGCGACACCGCCTCTGGAGGTGCCTGTTCACGCCACGACTCCGATTTTCTCAGCGATGCCGCCGAGCTCTTTCAGGAACTTCTTCGCTTTCCTCGGAGGGATCGGTCGGCCGGAGGAGCCGACTCGCGGGACCATCAGACTCGGGTCTCCGAGCCACCGAAGATTCATGTAGACCCGGGCCGCCTCGAGGATGTCCTCGAAGTCGTCCGGTGCCCCCTCGGGCCATCGTGACCGGATGTAGGCCCGTTCGGATTTCCGTACGATCTCCGGGGGCCAAGAATGTGTCACCGACGCGAGGTCGATTTCTCCCGGTGCGATCGCCGCGGACTGCCAATCCGTGGTCCCGCAGATCCCGTTTCGATAGATGATGTTGAGCCCGAAGTACTCGCCATGGATGACGGTCTTCGGCGCGGCCAGGAGGCGAGGCACGAGGGCCCGGAATTCCCGGCACATCGGGGAGAGCCAGGGGACGCGGTCCCGGACGTAGGCGAAGAGACGGTCGGTCCGGCGGGCCCAACCGAGATAGTAGGGAGCGTCATAGCGACGAAGGAACTTCACACCAGCCTCTCGCAGGCGTGGCTCGTTCGCCGCATGAAAGGCGCCGATCCACTCCGCCGCACGGACCGTCGCATTCGGATCGTGGGAGTGACTCGATTGAACCCCCTTCAAATATTCGATGATCAACCAGGGGACCCCACCGTTCTGGTCCCGATACAGGCCGTAGAAGGTGGGCGTCGATGTTCGAAGGGGCTGAAGGACGTCACGGTAGACCTTGGCCTCGTAGGAGACGTCCCCGCGGTGACCGTACACTCCGTCGAACTCCTTCGTCCCGTACTTGATGAACAGACGCAGCCGTCCTCCATTCCCGGCAAGACGGCAGGTCACGATCTCCGAGGGAAACGTGCTCTCGTACGGGTTGGGCTTGCGGTCGAGGACCGTGACGGGACCCGCGACCGAGCGGCGCGAGCCAAGGACGCTCGAGAGCCCGCGGGCGAGTTGGGCCCGGCTGGGCAATCGACGGGATCTCGATCCGGCGGTCAATTGGCGCCTCCCCCCGTGGGAACGGGGACCGCGGCCGGGGCCTCGTGGCCCGTGGCCGGCTCGAACCGACGGAGGGTCTCTCGGAGGATTCCGCCGGAAAATCCGGCGTCGGAGAAGGCCCGTCGGAGCATGCTCCTCGACCGCGAGCAGGAGACGGCTTCCGCCGAGGAGTCCTCCCTGGACTTCCAGGTCCCACGCGTCAAAATCGCCCCCGGACCGCACGATCGTTCGCTACTCGTGGAGGGCCGCTAGCAATCCGGCCAAGGTCGTCTCGGGAGACTCCCACCGATCTCGCCAGAAGCCCAGTTCCTGCGACCGATACGCGGGCCGGGTCCGGAGACCGCGGCGCCGCCACGGGGTGAGCCCGCCGCGCAGACGGCCCGAAAGTCGCGCCAGGGGTTGGAGAAGATGCAGGAGCAGGACGACCGATCGGAATCGGACGCGCCTCGCGCGAGAAGCCGAACGGTCGGGCGGGAGCCTCGCACGCGCGGCACTCATCGACGCCTGGGCAAGCGGCAACCCGATCGCGACGAAGAGCGCGGGGACGAAAAGGGCCCAGCCCCACCAGCCGATGCTTAGGACACCCAAGAGCGCCAGCAGTCCGACCCCGAGATACCACTCGGGCATGAGGGCGAGGGACCAGCGGGAGTTGCGGGCCTGATAGAGGGACTGGAACGGCGCGGTCCCCCAGACGCCTTGGTAGATCCGCCCCCCCACGGAGGAGAAGTCCAAGGAGCGGCCTCTCCCATAGATCCGCCCGAACCAGCTGAGTTGCCCCAGGGAATTGTACCGCCAGGGCCATTTCGCCTCGAGGAGGGCCTCCGCTTTTCCGTAGCCAACCTGCTGCTTCCAGTATCGCCGGATCGAGGAGCGGCGGTGGTGCCAGACGACGGCTGCGGGAGCATAAGCGATCACGCCGCCTCGATCGCGCAGCCGCCAACACAGGTCGACGTCGTCGCCCGCGACCCGGAACCGTGGATCGAATCCGCCGATCGCCACGAGCGCGTCCTTCCGGAAGGCCATGTTGCATCCGGGGATGTGCTCCGCGGTTGTGTCAGAGAGCAGGACGGCGTTCGGGCCTCCTGGGGCGTTCGAGACCGCGTCGGCCCGCCATCCGTCGCTCGGAGGGGCGAGGTTCGGCCCGCCGACCGCGACGCAATTGGCGTCGAGGAAGGAGAGGGCAAGGTACCGCAACCAGTGCGGATCGGGGTAGGCGTCATCGTCGATGAACGCGATGATCTCTCCCGTCGCCGCGTCGATCCCAGTGTTGCGGGCGCGGCTCAGCCCTTCGTTCGGTTCATGGATGATTCGGAACGGGTACTCGGAGGCGATCTGCGGGGTCGCGTCGGTCGATCCGTCGTTCACGAGGATCACCTCGAAGTCCGGGTAATCGACGGACCGCAGGCCCTCGAGGGTGTCGCGAATCGTGGATGCGCCGTTGTATGTGCAGACGACGACCGAGATCTTCGGCCATCGCACGTCGGGCGGGAAGGGGGACTCCGCAAAGGCCTGCGACACGGCCCGAAGGGCGGGCTTCGGCGACCGGTCCCGCGTCGTGATCCCGAAGGCCCAGTCTTCGACCCGGTACTGGCCATGGTACCACTCGTCCGTCCAGGCAAAGACGATGACGCCGACACAACCGAGTCGGAAGGCGGCCCGGACCTGCGACGCCAGCATCGCGGCCTGCTTCTCCTCCCCTGCGCGGAGGCTGTCCAGACCGATCTCGCTGAGCAGCACGGGACGGTCTTCGCTCAGGCTGTGCAGCCGCGGGAGATAGTCCGCGAACGCTCGTTCGGACTCGAGGTACACGTTGAAGCAGAAGAAGTCCAGGAAGGGCAGATCGAGATACTCGGTCGACGGATAGCTCACGTAGGTCACGAGCGCGTCCGGATCCTCCTCCTTCGCCGCCCGGTAGAGGCGCTCGATGAACCGTTCCACGCGGCGGCGCCCGTGCCAGCGCACGAGGGCGGCCGGGATCTCGTTCCCGATCGTGTAGCAGAACACCGCGGGGTGGCCGGCGCACGTCCGGATCCACGCGCGGATTCGCGACTCGATCTCCGCGGCCTTCCCCGGCTCGTCCAGGAAGGCCATGTGTTCTCCCCAGTTGAGCCCGACCATCACCCGGAGACCGTGCCTCCAGGCCGTATCGAGAAGCCAGCGGGGCGGCCCGAGGTGGACCCGCACGACGTTGAAGCCATTCGCCGCGATCTCGGAGAAGTCCCGCTCCACCGTCTCCGGCGTCAGGCGCTCCTGCCCCGATTCGTCGACGTAGAAGGTACCGTAGCTGATTCCGCGAACCCAGAACTTCTCGTCGCCGACGAAGAGGAACTTCCCTCGGACCGTGGGACGTCCCGGGCCGACGATCCGCTCGACCCGGGGTTCCTCCGTCGGCTGGACCATGCTCATGCTCTTACACGGTCTTCGGGCATTTGAAGGAGTCGTCAGGCCGCGAGCCGGGCCTCGCCGACCGGGGTCGCCGTCATCAGCTCGCGGAGGATTTTCAGTCCGTCCTCCAGGCGCACCTTGGGCTCGTAGCCGAGCATCCGTCGCGCCTTCGAGGGGTCCCCGACGAACCGGCGGACCTCGAACCCGTTCGACGGACTGCGGCGGACCCGGGAGGGCGAGTCGGTCAGCTTCACGATCATCCGGGCCAGCTCCGAGACGGAGACGCCCCTCCCGGTCACGAATTGAAACGCCTCGCCGTAGACCTCGGGATGGTGATCCAGGGCGGCGTGGTACGCCTGGACAATCCCATGGACCGTGTCGTCGATGAAGGTGAAATCCAGCGTCTGGTCGCCGCCGTAGAGCGTGATGTCCTCGCCACCCAAGGCCTTCCGCATGAACGTCGGGATCACCCTTTGCGGCAAATCCCTCAGGGTCCCATAGACGTTGGAGAAGCGGAAGACGACTTGTTTGACCGGGTTCTCCCGTCCGAAGGCCGCAGAATACGTGCGACAGGCCCGCTCCGCGGACAGCTTCGTCATGCCGTAAACGGAAATCGGATTCGGCCGCGCGGTCTCATTCACCGGGAGGTTCTCCGGTTCCCCGTAGATCTCCCGACTCGATGCGTAGAAGAGCGCGGGCCGAGATTGCGCCTTCTCGCAGGCCTCGAGGACGTTCACCGTACCCGCGAGATTCGTCTGCCAGCATGTGTGTGGGTCTTGTTCTCCCCACGCGACGCGGGAAATCGCGGCGAGATGAAAGACGGCGTCTTGGCCATCGACCGCGCTCTTGACCGCGGGGTAGTCCCGCACATCGCCGCGGATCTTCTTGCAGGTCAAGCCTTGGCTGTTCGAGTCAAATCCGAGGTCAAACAGGGTCACCGTGTCGCCCGATTCCTCGAGTCGTTCCGCCAACTGGCTGCCAATGAACCCATTTCCTCCCGTGATCAGAACCCTGGTCATGTATCCACACCCAATCCCGGCCCGGGACCGTGGCCCATCGGGCCCAAGGCGTTGGGAATTCCGCTCTCTCTTGCATACACTCCCCCTGGGTATCTAGACATTGCGGCCGCAACCCATTGCGCGTGTATGCGGTTGTACTCAAAGCGCTTCTCGCCACGACGTGACACGGGACGGAAGGAACCTCGAGTTGCTAAAACGAACGGGAATGTCCGGTTCGCGTCACGAGGCCTCGTCGAGCGCCCTCCCTCCGTCGGCCTGCGTTGCGGGTTCGCCTTCGGACCGCGCCGCGGGCGACTGATCGACCGAGCTTGCGGGGGCTGCCAGGGGTCGCCGGACCGTTCGGACGACGAGGCCCGCTGCGACCAAGGCAACCAGTGCGGCCACGAAGAAGCCCATCCCGGGGAAGAAGACGGGAGCGTCCGCGGCCGAGAAGATGCCGAACAGTTCCGCCATGACGAAGGGGCCGATGATCGCGCTGATGCC
>VBMR01000059.1 GCA_005878325.1 Methanobacteriota archaeon
CCACTGAGTCTTCACCAGGGACGCGGGCGACGAAAGGGATTTGAGGCGCCCGGAGCCTTATCGCATCCTCGCATGGTCCAGCCCGCCAAGTTCCAGGCCCTCCAGCAGGAGATGGAAGAGCACCTCTTCGAACGCCGCGAGGAACTCGAAGGACTCTTGCTCGCTCTCCTGTCGCGGCAGCACCTCCTCCTGATCGGACCGAAGGGCGCCGCGAAGAGCCTCATGATTCGCCTCCTCGCGAGCTCCATCGAAGGCGCGAAGTATTTCGAGCGGCTCCTGACCCGCTTCACCCTGCCGGACGAATTGTTCGGCCCCGTGTCCATCTCGGCCCTGAAGAAAGACCGCTTCTCGCGGCTCACCCGCGGCTACCTGCCCGAAGCGCACTTCGCGTTCCTCGACGAGATCTGGAAGGCGAACAGCTCGATCCTGAACAGCCTCCTCTCCCTGATCAACGAGCGCCTCTTCTACAACGACGGCGAGGTGCTCCAGTGCCCCCTCGAGACGTTGATGGGCGCGTCCGCGGAACTCCCGCAGGAAGAGGCCCTGTCCGCCCTGTACGACCGGTTCCTCCTGCGGTACCAGGTGAAGTACATCGCCGAGGACGGGCACCTGCTCGACATGATGGCGGACAGCCGCCCTCCCGTGATGAAGAGCCGGATCACCCTGGACGAGATCCACGATGCCCGCGAGGCGGTCGAGGGAGTCGAAGTGGACCGTCCGCTGCTGGAGTCCATCGCGAAGATCCGCCGCCGCCTCGGCGCGGAAGGACTGTCCCTCTCCGACCGCCGGTACAAGGAGAGCCTGTCGATCGTCCGGTCGAAGGCATGGTTGAACGGACGCACCTACGCGATCGAGGACGACCTCGCGGTGCTGGCGAACATCCTGTGGGACGATCCCGCGAGCGAGCCCTTGGTCCGTGGCTTCGTTCTCGACATCGCGAATCCCCAGGAGAAGCGGGCCCGCGAGATCGCGGACGGCCTCCAGGTCGCGCTGAAGAACCTGCAGGGCCTCGAGGAGGAGCGGGACCGCACGATGGCCGCGGTCGAGTTTCTGAGCAAGCTGCGCACCGCGAAGGCGGAGTTGCAGGACTTCCGGAGTCGGATGGTGCGGCGGAAGGCGGAGACGTCCCAGCTCGACTTCGTCTTGGCCGAGGCGGACCGGTACGAGGCGCAAGTGAAGCGAGACTACCTCCAAGGTGGATGAGTGCGTGGCCGTCTTCGGCCCGCAGAGTCCTGATCGGTCCCGAAGCGTCGTGGTCCACGATCCGTTCGACCGGGAGGCCTTTGACGAAGTCTTGCCACGGGCCCCAGGCCTCCGTCTCCTCCTCGAAACCGCGGAGTCCCCGGACGCGTCGGACCTGGCGTTCGACCTGTTTTGTTCCTTCTACAAATACGTCGTGAAACTTCGGCCGCCGGACCAGGTCGTCGAAGCGGTGCGTCGCCATCGAGACCTGCTCGGCCGTGCCCTCGACCTCCGGGAACACGAGAAGCTGCGCGCGTGGACGAAGTTGAAACCGGTGGAGACGGCCCTTGCCACGGAACTCGTCTTCGATCTCCTGTCGAAGGAACCGCGGGAACCCGCAGCGGCCAAGGAACTGGAGGCGGATCGATCCGAGACGGAGGACCACGAGGAGTCCGCCGCGGACGTGTCGACGGAGGAGCTGCGGGAGATTCTCCGGGAAGCGAGGGAAGACCTCGAAGGCGCGGTGGAACTCATCGCCGCCTGGTCGGCCGGTCCGGGCGAGGAGACCCGCCTGCCCTCGGAGGCGAAGCTCCACCTGATGCGAAACTTGGTCCGGAATCCGCGGCTGCGGCGGATCGCCCTCCTGTTCGGGCGCTACCGCCGGATGGGCCTCAGCGATCGAGAGCGGAAGGCCCTCCTCGCGAGCGAAGAGGTCGTCGACTACATCCAGGGAGGCGATGTGGCCCGCGTCCTCGCGAGCGAGCTGTCGAACTTCGCGATGGCCGAGCGGGAGGACCTGTTCTACCAGAAGCTCGTCACACGTCAGCTCCTCCTCTACGAGTTGTGGGAGCGGCATCCCCGCCCACGGCCGGTGCACCTGTGCCTCGACAACTCCGGCAGCATGTCCGGAGAGAAGGAGGTCTGGGCCAAAGCTGCGGCCCTCGCGCTCGCCCACCTGGCCCTCCAGCACGGGAGGACCGTGGAGATCGTCCTGTTCGGGGACGCCGCGGACCCGCTCCGAGTCGTGGCGTTGCGTCCGGAAGACAAGGGCCCTGAGCGCTTAGACAAGGTCGTCGACGTCGCGTCGTACTTCCTCGGAGGAGGGACCGATTTTCAGAAGCCGCTCGCCCACGTGCTCGATTCGATCCGTGCCGCGGGCAAGGAGGCAGGCAACGACGTCCTCTTCGTCACGGACGGATTGTGCCCGATCCCGGAGGCGTTCGTCGCCCAGTTCCGGGAGGCGAAGGCCCGTCACGACATCCGACTGACGACCGTCGTGATCGGAGGGGAGGCGTTCAGCCTCGCACCTCTGTCCGACTCGGTCCACCGGCTCGATGAAAGCCTGGAGTGGGCGGACGAGCTCGCGGCGGAATTTGCCTCTTCCTTCCTCGAGCGAGCGATGCCCCGAAGGCCGCGGGCTCCGCGCCGGCTTGGGACGGATCGTTCGCAGCCGCTCGTGTTCGACCACTTCCTCCCACGGGCCGATGAGGCCTGACACGCTCGCCGCAGCTCGAACGTCCAAACCTGGCGTTCGATCGTCTTCCGCATTCTGACCGATAAGAACCGCACTGATGTCTAGGGCCGGTTCATCATGGGCATCGCCCGCTCCTCGACCCCGGCAAGTAGCAATCCGACCGAGGCCACGATGAGAGTCAGGCCCAATGCGATGAGCGATTGTCCCGCCTCGTTGATCGGACCCGGGAACACGAACGATGCTGGGCCGGGCGTCAAGATCCAGCCCGCGAGCAGCAAGACGACGCCGACGACGAACCCCCCGCCGGCCACCGCCAACACGCGTGCGACCATCCGGCTCACCTCCTCCCCGCGCCCGACGGCATCGGGTTGAACAGCAGGCCCAGGTTCACACCATAGATGGTGTGCCAGAACAAATTCGCGAAAAGCGCTTGCACCCCGTAGGGTCCGAAACAAGTGAGGAAAGGCCCCACTCCGCACGGCAGACCAAAGGTGTCCGTGAAGGTCGGCCCCAACAGGGTGCCGATGAGGAGCGGCATCCAGAAAATGGAGCTGATGAGCCAAAGGACCACGCCCCAGATCAACCCTTTCGCGACGTTCACCGTCGGTGTCATGGGCCTCAACGGCTTGGCGAGGACCCCCAGGACGGGGCTCACGACGAGCCCGAAGATGACCGCGAAGATGGTCCCGTCGACCAGGTGAATGAAGCCGCCGATGAGGAACGTGTTCGGCCCCGCCGGAAATGCGATGTCCCCTAACGCGAGACGACCGTTGAGCGTGTTGAAAT
>VBMR01000060.1 GCA_005878325.1 Methanobacteriota archaeon
TCGCGCCGCGGTCCCAGCCCCGTGCAGGCGGTCCTGCTCGCCGCGATGGCGTGCACCGCATCGGACGTCGTCACGATCCTGCAGAAGGAACGCGTCGACTTCTCGTCCCTCGAGATCGATGCGGAGGCGGAGCGAGCGCCGGAGCCCCCGCGGGTCTTCACGAAGATCCGGATGCACTATCGGGTCGCGGGGAAGGGACTCCGTGAGTCCGCTGTGAAACGCGCGATCGATCTTTCGTCGGAAAAATACTGCACCGTCGAGGTCATGCTGCGACGCGGCGGCGTGGAGTTTGTCAACACCTACGAGATCCTTCCGTAAGGAGGGATGTGTTCTCAGTCCGCGGACCGGTGCCACGCATCTTTAAGTAACCTACCCTCGTTGAGCGGCGAACGCGGATGGAAGGCATCCAGATTTACGAGCTCAAACGGATGGACCTCCGCGGGGCCACCGTGATCGATGGCTTTCCGAGCGTGGGCCTCGTCAGCTCGATTGTGGCCAACTATCTCATCAACGCCCTGAACCTCACGCAGATCGGCATCATGGACTCCGTCTACTTCCCCACGGTCGCCCTGGTCCGCGACGGGCAGCCGATGAACCCGGTCCGGATCTATGCGGGTCCGAAGCAGGACGAACGCGACCAGATCGTCGTGTTCATCTCCGAATTCCAGCCGCCGCCGAACCTGATCAAGGCAATCGCCTCGACGGTCCTCGACTGGGCGCAGGACGCCCGGTGCAACCTCCTCGTGTGCCCGGAGGGACTCATCGTGGACTCGAAGGAGGACGAGGGCGGCGACCGTCAGGTCGAGGTCTACGGGATCGGCTCGACGGACAAGACGATGGACATGATTCGCAAGAACAATATCACGGTCTTTGAGGAGGGCGTCATCACCGGGGTCGCGGGGGTCCTCCTGAACGAGGGTCGCAAGCGCGACTTCGACGTCATCACGCTCCTCAGCGAGGCCCATCCGGACTACCCGGACGCCCGGGCCGCGGCCCGCGCCATTGAGGTGATCGACAAGCTTCTCCTTCATACGGAACTCGACGCGAGGCCCCTCTACGAGGAGGCGGAGCGGATCGAGATGCAGCTCAAGTCCATCCATCACCAGACGGAAGTCGCGAAGAAGCCGAGCGAGCCCGCGCGGCCGAACATGTACGGTTAGGCCTTCGGCTCGACTCTCACCCGCGATCGCGGCCCATCCCGCACGACCTTGAACCGACAGGGCAGGAACTGCGGGAGAAGCCAGATCATCGTCTCCATGTGGCCGGACACTTCCCGGACGGAAATCTCGGATGGGCCGTCGGCGCGGGCCAGATATACGAGCAACTGGTCGGCCGCGTGGACGTCCAGCGCCGCTCGGGATTCGATCTCGGTCAGGAGGGATCGAGCGGCCTCCTCCCCCACCCGTTCGGACGGTTTCCCCCGCTCCGCGAGCGAATCGGATCCGAGGAGCGTTTCCTCCGACTCCGCCCAGAGGACCAGCGCGCCTCCCTGCGCAATCGCCTCCTCCCCGCGGTACACCCGTTCCTCGATTTTGACATCCTCTTGCCCATGGAGCCGACGGATGGCGGCGTGCTTCATCCGCTTCGGAATGTCGTCCGCGAGATTCGACACGTGGGCGATGCCCCGAACCCGCCGGAGGTCGCTGGGATCGCCGAGGAGGAGAGGGGACCAAGTCGATCGGGGCTCGATCGTCGCCTCCACGATCCCTCCGCCACGCGGATAGTAGCCGCGTCGGATGACCTCGATGTCCACATGCACGCCGATCCGTCGGAGCAGCGGCAGGAAGACACGGGTGAAGTAGTCGATCGGCGGGGACCATCGGACATCCGTCCCGCCCGTGAGTCGGACTCGGACCGGGGCGGGAGCCAAGGCCGCCGCCGGAAGGATCGCCTGCAGGACCAGGGTCACGGCACCCGCGGTGCCGACATCGAACGCATAGCGGCCGGACTCGATCGCGCCCGGTTGAAATTCCAGGGTTGACGAACCGACCTCGAGCCCGCTCGTCTTCGCGCCGCACAGACTTGCGAGCCCCTTCACCGCCGTCGCGTGCTGCGCCGCGAGACCCGGATTCGGGCGGCCCGCGCGAATGCGGACGATCCGGACGGGCGTCTGGGTCATCGCAGACAGGGCCACCGCCATCCGGAGGAGCTGGCCGCCGCCCTCCCCGTGGGCTCCGTCCACTTCGAGCATGGACCCTAAGCCCTCAGGCGACGCCGCAAGACCTTCAGGACCTCGACAAACGCGAACGCGCTGAAGGAGATGAGGACGGTCTCGAGCCAGTCGAGGGGCGTGAGCGGCTCCGTCTCGAACACGCCGTGCAAGAAGGGGACATAGATGACGACCGCTTGCAACGCCATCGACCCGAGGACCGCCAGGATGAGCTGCGGGTTCGTGAACAGGCCGATCTGCCGGATCGTCTGTCGCGGGGACCGGATGGCGAAGACCAGGAACAGTTCGAAGAACACGATCGTGGTGAAGGCGACGGTCCTCGCTCGGATCGCATCCGCACCCTCATTGAGCTCTAGGACGAACACACCGAGTGTCCCGACGGTCAAGATGGCCGCGACGACGACGATGAGGAAGAGGATGTCCCGCGACAGGACGCCTTCCTTCGGATTGCGGGGAGGGCGCTCCATGATATCCGTTGGATAAGGGTCCACTCCGAGCGCCAGGGCGGGGAAGCCATCCGTGACGAGGTTGATCCAAAGGAGCTGGACCGGGGAGAAGAACGGGAGAAACTGCTTGTCCATGATTGCCAAGGTCGCGATGAACATGATGAGGACCTCTCCCGCGTTCGCGGAGAGCAGGAAGGCGACGAACTTCCGGATGTTTTCATAAATTCCGCGGCCCTCCTCGACCGCCGCGACGATGGATGCAAAGTTGTCGTCCGTCAGGACCATGTCCGCGCTCTCCTTCGCGACGTCCGTGCCGGTGATCCCCATCGCGACGCCGAGGTCGGACCGCTTGAGGGCCGGGGCGTCGTTCACGCCATCGCCGGTCATCGCGACGATGTGGCCCGCCCTCTTCCACGCCTCGACGATCCGCATCTTGTGCTCCGGGGCGACGCGCGCGTAGACTCGGATGCGGTCCACCTGGCGGAGGAGTTCATCGTCCGTCATCTTCTCGAGATCCTCCCCGGTGAGCGCGAGGTCGCCTTCGCCGAGGATCCCCATCTCGCGAGCCACGGCCATCGCGGTCAGCTTGTGGTCGCCCGTGATCATGACGACCTGGATGCCCGCCTTCTTGCACCGTTGGATCGCTTCGATCGCG
>VBMR01000044.1 GCA_005878325.1 Methanobacteriota archaeon
TAGATTCAGGCTCGTTGTCAGGGTCGAGATTCGCACGGCCTGCTCGCGGAACCGGTTGTGAACGTATTGCAAGAGTCGGCGCACATACCCCTTGCCCCAAACCTGGGGAAACGAGCAAACGGCCGCCAAACCTCCGACGTTCTCCGGGCCCGTCGTCAGGCGGACCGAAAACCGCAAGGGCACGACCTGAGCGAAGAGATGCTTGCCTTCCCCCGCGTATAGTGCGAGTTCATCCGTCGCATAGGGATCCTCTTTGCGGATGCGCCGAGCCGTGGCGATATCGAAACCCCAACGGAAGGCGGCCAGGTTGAGTCGATAGACCTCGAGCGGGTCCACTTCGTCGTAGGATCGAATCCACATCTTGTTCTCCGCCGCCCGGCTCCGCGCGGGGAGGGGGATTTGAACCCCCGAGCGCAGAGCGCACTGGATTAGCAATCCAGCGCCCTACCAGGCTAGGCGATCCCCGCAGGCCGCGCGCATTGGGTACGGGCTATAAACGCTTTCTCCGGCATTTCTCCCGTCAAAGCATCTTTGTACGACGTCGTGGGTCCGCGCGCGTCGAATGATTCCGACCGACCGCACTTACCCCACGACATCGGGTCCCACGTACGGCGTTCTGATCGGCCTCATCACGATCCAAATTTTCGGGAATCTGATGGCAGGGAGCTTCTGGCTGATCTACCTTGTGAGCCCGCCTCAGGGGCTCCCATTCGGCGTTGCGGTCCTCGTGTGGCTCCTTGCATTCGGAGTTGCCGCGATCATGGTGGTCGCCCGGTCCACCGGACGACCCGTGCGGGCGCGTACGAGCATGATGGCCGGGATGGTTGCGGTGGCGGTGGGCCATGTCTCGTTCGTGCTGCTTCCCCCAATCGGAGCGATCCTTGTGGCCGGCATTGGATTCGGGAGCTACGTTCCGGCTTTCTGGCTTCCGATGAACACGCTACTCGTGCACACGACGCATCGTGGGAATCGTGCAGGAAGGCTCGCGGGTCTAACCGCCACCTTCACCACGGTCGCGGTCGTCGCACCGGTCCTGGGCGGGTTCATTGCCAAAGTCGCGGGATACGCGACCCTCTTCGCGGCGGGCGGAGCGATCGTGATCGCCAACCTCGGCTTGGCCCGATGGGCGATCGATCCCAACACTTCATTCACATTCTCCCTCGATCTTCGGGGCATCAACCGCGGGACGTTGGTCGCGATCCTGGGCCAGGGAGGCGTCGACGGACTCCTCACCGTGGCGACACCGCTGGCATCGTTCCGCTTCACCAGCGATGCGTTCGAACTCGGGCTCTTGTTCGCCCTCTTCTCCCTAGCGGCCGGCGTGGCCACCGTCCTTCTCGGTCGCAGCTCGGACCGGAGAAGAAGCCGAAGGATGTACCTGATCGTGGGTCCCGTCCTTTCGGTTCCCGCCTGCATCCTCGCGTTCTCCATTAGGTCGTACAGTCGCGATCTTGGCGGGCCTCGCGATCCTCACCGTGGGCGGGGATCTGTATGCGCTTTTCCTCCTTCTCGGGGGAGTCATCTTGATGGAGGCCCTCGCCCGATGACCCACCTCGCCGGCATGCGTTCCGCGGCGTGTCCTATTTTCGCGCCTCGCGGTCGCCTTCGTCGTCCGAGTCTTCCTCGGGTTCCCGATCGGCCACCCGTCGAGCGAGCTCTTCAAGTTCCGTCGGGGCCGCGAGGTTCGACCCCTCGACTCGCAGACGGATCGTTCGTTGCGGGAACGGGATTTCGATACCCGCTTCTTGGAAGCGGCGGTAGATTTCCGTGTTTAGGTAGTCCTGGACTTCCATTCGTTGGCTGCGATCGTCGACCCACACGAGCACGAAGAAGTTCAGACTCGACTCCGACATCGCATCGAAGCGAACGACCGGCTTCAACGGGTCGTTTTGGAGGATATGGGGATTCCCCGAGATCACCTCTCTCAGAATTCGCTTTACGGTACTGACGTCCGTACCGTACGCCACGGCGAAGGTCTTCGTCACGCGCCCTTTGTCGATTGGATTGCTGAAGTTCGCGATTTTCTCGTTGACGAGCTTGTTGTTCGGGACCGTCACGATGGATGCGTCGTCGAAGCGGAAGAGGCGAGTGGTCCGAACCCCGATTTTTCGGACCTCCGTCCAGTCGCCGTCGCTGAGGATGATGACGTCGCCCTCTCGGAAGGGTCGGTCCGCGAGGAGGAAAATTCCACTGAAGAAGTTGGAGAGGGTATCCTGCGCAGCGAACGCAACGACTAGGCTCGTGACGACTCCTCCGGCGATGAACAGCGTCAGGTCGACGCGAAGTTGCCCGAGCAGGAGGCCGACGGCTGCAAGCGCGATGATCGCGAGACCGACCTTCTCGATCAGCGGGACCAAGGCGTCGCCCATCCGGCTGTCCGTCTTGTCGGATAAGACCTGAGCCGAGTAGATGATGACGTCTTTGAAAAAGCGGTAGACGAGGTAGAAGACGACGATTGTGAAGGCGACTTGATACACCTGAAAGAGGGCGGATCGAATCGTCGCATCAACGTACCGGTCCAGCGCGCTGAGGGACTGGAGGGCCCCGTAGAGGACGAGGAGGACGAGGATGGGAATGCGGACGACCCGGAGGATTTTCTCCGGAATCGTCAGCTTCGTCTTCTCCTCCACCGCCTGCAGGAGGGGCTTGAGTCCCGTGAACACTCCGGCGGAAAGGACGAGCCAAAAGGCAACATTGAGAAGGAACACGCCCCATTCGTTGTTGAGCGGGGCGGGAAGCGGGTTCGCGAATAGTCCGAGGAAGCGTTTCTCCGCATAGATTGACGGGACCGTGACGGTCGCGGTCCGCGTGGTGACGAAGACGATGGCACCGTCTTGAGCGACCGTGAAGACGACTTTCAGATGGAGCGCGACTTCGCCCTCCACGGCGGATGGGGCGGTCACCGCGACTTGGATGCCCGCCGCCCGGTTCGGCGTGAGGTTCTGGATAATCGAGGGCGTGGCGCGGACGCTCCAGCCCGCTGCGGTATCTGGGTCGACGCGGATGTCATACGCGATGACGTCAATGTTTCGAACGGTCCAATTGAAGGTGACTCCCTGACTGGGTGCGATCGTCCTCGTGTACGTGTCGATTTCAAGAACTTGGACTGGGTCTTGAGCCACCGCGGTGAGACTCGCGAATCCTGTCGCGAGCAGGAGAAGAACGAGGGTTAGACACGCTGACCGCTCCATCGCCGCAGCCTACCCGCCCAGGTTATAAAACCCTTGGGCGGGCGCTCTCCTTCGTGATATCGCGACATCATTATCGGGAGGGTCCGCTTGTCAGCCGCGACGCCGAGCTTCATGTGCGCGGAACTTCGATAGTCGCTCGGCGGCGGCGATATGTCGTTGATACTCGTTTCCAATCGATTGCCTATCTCCATCCGACGGACAAAAGGGGGTCTGGAGATCGAGCCGAACCCCGGTGGGTTAGCCTCGGGGCTCGGATCGTTCTATCGACAGCAGGATTCGAAATGGTTCGGTTGGCCGGGAGATGTGCCTGCCGCGGAACAGAAGCGGGTCGCGGCGCGTCTCCGAGACCACTTCGACTGCCACGCGGTGTTCCTTCCGAGTCGAATCGTCCGAGGGTACTATTCCGGTTTCTCAAATAGCATCCTGTGGCCCTTGCTCCATTCCTTCCCGACGTACGCGACCTTTCAGGCATCCGAGTGGGAGGCCTATCAGGAAGCGAACGAGCGGTTCGCGCGAGCCATCGCGGACGCCTCGGCCGCCGAGGACGTGATTTGGATCCATGATTATCATCTGTTCCTGCTCCCGCAGCTCATCCGAGAACGACTTTCGGACGCGCGCATCGGGTTCTTCCTCCACACCCCTTTCCCGCCCCACGACGTATTCCGGGTCCTCCCGCGGCACCGCGAGATCTTGCACGGCGTCCTCGGCGCCGACCTAATCGGGTTCCACACATACGATTATGCCCGTGCCTTTCTTGAGAGCGTGCGCCGCACCTTCGGATACGACAACCGGATGGGCACCCTCGAGATCGGTCATCGGGCCGTCGGAGTCGATGTGTTCCCGCTCGGAATCGATGTGGCGCGCTTCTCCTCGGGTTCCATTGGGCCTTCGTTCATGCGCACCGTCGCGCGGCTGCGAAAGGGGCTCGGCGACTCGAAACTTCTCTTCTCCGTCTCCCGCCTCGACTACACGAAGGGGATTCCGCAGCAACTCCAGGCGTTCCGGCGGTTCCTCGAGGTTCATCCGGACCGGCGAGGGAAGGTCACCTACCTGTTGGCCGTGGTCCCGTCCCGGGAAAAAGTCGCCCGATATGCCGAATTGAAACGCGAAATCGACGAGCAGGTCGGGCGGATCAATAGCGCATTCGGCAGCCTGTCGTGGACACCCATCCGCTATCTGTACCGACAGCTCCATCCGGAGGAATTGCTCGCCCTCTACCGGGCCAGCGACATCGCCCTGTTGACGCCCCTCCGGGACGGGATGAACTTGATCGCCAAGGAATACGTCGCCTCCCGGAACGACACAGGCGGCGTGCTCATCCTCAGCGAGATGGCGGGGGCTTCGAAGGAACTCCTCGAGGCCTTCGTGGTGAACCCCTACGACGCAGAGGAGGTTGCCGACGCCATCGAGAGAGCGATCACGATGCCTGCGCCGGAACAGATGAGGCGACTCTCTGCGATGCAGGACCGTCTCCGGCGCTCGGATGTCCGCAACTGGCCGACCCACTTCCTGGATCGACTCGACGCCCTGCATCGCATGAGCCAGGATCTCGCGGTCCGGATCCCGAACTCACGCGACCGTAAGTCGATCCGACAAACGTACCGCTCAGCGACGCGCCGTTGCCTCATCCTCGACTACGATGGGACCCTCGTCCCGTTCGCCAGCGATCCGTCCCTCGCACGACCGGACGCTCGCGTGATGGACACGCTCAAGATCTTGGCTTCCACGGAAGGGAACCGCGTTTTGATCGTCAGCGGTCGGCCGCGGTCGGACCTCGACCGCTGGTTTCATGGGATGCCCCTGACCCTGATCGCCGAACACGGAGGATGGGTGAAGGAACCCGCGGGGGCATGGGAACCGGCCATGACGCCCGACGACCGCTGGAAGGACGGGATTCGCCCGATCCTGGATCAATTCGTCGAACGGATCCCAGGTTCTTTCGTGGAAGAGAAGGATTGCCGTGGACAAAGGGACGTACTTCGTGACCAAGCTTGCGAAGGAACCGTGGGATTTCATCTTCGCCGCGGGAGATGACTGGACGGATGAGGCCTTGTTCGGAGTCCTTCCGGCCCAAGCGATCTCCATCCGTGTCGGGTTGCGGCCGTCCGCCGCTCGCTTCCTCGTCGAACGCCCCGAGGAGCTCATGGAAATTTTGGAAGACCTCATGAAGTGAGACCGGCGGCCTTCTTATCTCCTCGAGCGAATGCTCGGCCGTGGCCACGGAAGGCGGTATTCGAATCACCAAGGAACTCCGGGTCTCCCCGAGCGACCTCACGGAACTCATCGTGAGTTTGGGCGGTGTCAAGTTCTGGATCGTGGCCGTCGCGCCACTCTACATCGGCTGGGTGCTCGCATGGCCGGCTCCGTCCCGACATCTCTTCATCGATGACCTGCGAGTCGTCTTGGGGATCGTCGTCGTCGGCCCCCTGTTGGGGACGTTCACCCTTCTCCTGAATGTTTACTACGACATGCAGACGACGGATCGGGTGAATCCCCGCAAACGGTATGTCCAGGTCGTCCAGGAGTTGATCGGAGAGGGACTGATGGAGCCGGACACCCTGCTCATGGCGTCTCTCGGATTCGCCGCGACCGGCCTTGTCCTCGCGGCCTATGTCTCGGGGAGCCTCGTCGGATACGATTCGACCGAGCCGAGTGGCCCGCTGACCTCGCTCGTCGGGACGTACGGATTTCTCCTGCTCTCGATTCTCATGATCCTCCTGTCCTTCGCTTACTCCGTCCCGCGGGTCCACTGGAAAGGAGTCGCGGGAATGGACCTAGTGACGAACATGATCGGTTTCGGCGTCCTATGCCCTCTTTGCGGGTGGTCCTTGATCCGGCCGATTGAGACGGCGCCGTGGTGGTTCATCGCAACGATCGCCCTCTTTCTCGGCGCGTTGTACGCACCCACCACGGCGTCCGACTTCGCCGCGGATCGCACCTTCGGGATCCGCACGATGGCCGTCCGTCTCGGCGTGACTCGGACCCTTCTCCTCGGCTTCGGGTTGCAAGTCCTGTCCGTCGCCGTGCTCGCCCTCGGCTGGAGCCAGCGGTGGTTTCCGTTCGACAGGGGGGCCTATCAAGGGATGGGGGAACTCTGGCCGTTCCTCGGTCTGCAGGTTCTGTTCTACGTGCTCTTCTTGCGGCGCGCGACGGTGGGACGGATCTGGGCGCTCCTCCTGTTCCTCTCGATCCTCCAGGGACTCGGGGTGCTGCTGATGCTTTGGCGGTTCGTCGGCCAGAGGACGTGG
>VBMR01000045.1 GCA_005878325.1 Methanobacteriota archaeon
AATTCAAACCCGCAACAACCCGCGGGGTTCGTCCGCGGCGAAGGGCCTACGGTGCCTCATGGGGGGATCGGAACCGGGTCACGACCGGCGCATGATCCGACTCCGGGAAGGTGACGTCTGTCGCGAACGCGAGGCTCTCGTCGTGGAGGACTTCGTTGAAAATATCCGTCTCGATCCAGTACGGATAGAGAGCTTGCGACACAAGGACGTGGTCTAGCATGTCCCCCTTGCCATGGTGGATCAGGGTGACCCGCTGATCTGGAGGGACGTTCGCCTCGCAGGCAATGAGGACCGTTGACCGCAGCTTCGGGTTCTGGGTGTCCTCCACGCTTCCGGCGACCGCCTTGAATGCGGCGGAGCCCGCGAAGGCGTTGAAGTCGCCTCCGATCACGATCAGGGCGTCCTCTCCCTCCTTCTCGAAGATCGTGTCGATTAGCTGTCGGGCCTCGAGGGCCTGTCCCACCCGCTTCACGTCGGACAGGTAGAATCCCTCGGCCCAACCCCCGTGGGACTTCCAAAGCCATGGCTTGTCCGAATCCGTCTGCCCGGGGATCTTCGTCGGGTTCATCGACTTCAGGTGGACGTTGATCACGTGGACGGCGCGCCGCCCCATCTTCACCTTCGTGTAGAGGATGGGGCGCTCCCACCGAAGCGGACCGGCCTCCTTGTCCTCCGGACGCGAGGTCACCATCCTCCACGCGGGGGCGGGCACGAGGTCGTTCCGGTACTCGTGCACCTCCGCGATCGGCCATCGACTCAGGGTGACGATGTTCCGGACCGCGTAAGGCGCTCCCCGCTCCGACTTCGTGAACGCCCGGTGGAACTTTTCGTAGTCCGTGCCTTGGATGAGGTCGTCAAGAGCCGCAAGGGAGTTCACTTCCTGAAGTAGGAGAAGGTCAGCTCCGAGCCGTTCCAACATCGGGCGGAGTACCCGTTTCCTCTCTTTCCACGCGGACGCGTTCGCATTGTCCAGGTTCTCGAGGTTGAAGCTGGCGATCACCCATTCGTCGGGATCCATCCGTTCTCCCGGACCTCGGAATGCCGTTCCGCGCGCTCCCGACGCGTGAGCGAGGTATTACGCTTTTTGCCCATCCGCGATCTTGCAGGTCGAGGTCAGATCCAAAGACGGGATGACGAAGATCAGTGGGTCAAACTCCAGGCGGCCCAAGGTCCGGAAGAAGACCGATTCGCCGAAATCGTCGAAGCGGGTCCCACGCGCGTTCGAGCCGCTCTCGGCCCCCTTTGCCGGAACATTCGGTACGCGGATCTTGGAGCTGTGCGAGAGGGCAGGCCCGAGATGGGATGGCGAGGCGGGAACTCGGGAACCAAGCGGGCGCGCCGAATCGAAAACGGGTTCGGCTGCCAGGCCGAGCGCAGCCCGGGGAGACCGGAACGTTACGTTGAGCTTTGGCGGTTTCGATGATTCGCTGGCATTGTAGTCTGCGCCGTCCCACGACTGAGACCAAATGAAGACGCCGTGGTTCGGGTCGCCGTTCGTCCAGTTTTGCACGATGTGGGTGATGTTTACCCGGATCAATCCAAGCGTGCTCGCATTGAAGGACATCGCGGGCCCCTTCGACCCGGGCATCCCGGGCGTGGCGAAGGCGTTCCATGTGACGTTGCCCTCCGTCCACGGTTCCGTGACTTGGTAGAGGAGTTGCGGCCCGCCTACCAGCGACGGGTTCAGGACGTTCAGCTGCAGGGTCGCCGACACGATCGTCGAATTCACGGGGACCTGGCCCAGGTTCGGGCCGAGGAAGTTCGGGAAGGCGATGAGGCTCCGGCAGATCGTCCCATTGGCGATGCAGTTCCCGGCGTCGACGAGAAGGCTGAGATTGTACCCGTAATTCCGATCGGGCGTTTCGTTGTAGATGAACGCGTCATCGGTCCGGCTGTACGAGCCTCCATCGCCCTTCTGGAACGTTACCGTTGTGGTGTTGGAACTCGTGACATTCACGACCCTGAGGGTGTAGGGAATCGTCCGCGACAGAGAGCCGTTCGCGGCGGTGATGTTGATTCGGTAGGTCCCCTCGGAGGTGTGATTGGTGGTCCTGACGGATAGAGCCGTGCTGATGGTTGGTTTGCCCCGCGGGGGCGAGAACATGCACGTGATCCCGGACGACAGATTCGCGCACGAGAATTGGATCTCGCGGGTCGCCCCGGACGTGAGGGTTGCGGTGACGTTAGTCGAAGCGGTCCCTCCGGGGGCAACGGTGCCGTTGTTCGGGCGGGCGGCCACGGTGAAATCGAATGATGGCGGAGGGGGCGTGTTCGTGAGGTTCAGCGTGAACGGGGCGGTTCGGGAGAGCGTGCCGACCGACGCGCCGATGCCGACCGCGTATGTCCCCACGGGGGTGCTCGGAGACGTGAAGAGAACGAGGCTCGTGTTGCAGGCGGGACTGCAAGAACGTGGGGAGAACGCACACGCCGCTCCGGTCGGGAGATTGGAACAGGAGAATTGGATCTCTCGCGGCGAACCCAAGGCGAGGGTCGCGGTGATGTTCGTCGAAGTGTAGGTGCCGGGGGCGATGGATGCGGACGACGGGTTGACGCTGATGGAGAAATCGAACGAAACCGACGAGGGGGTGGGATGGCTCGTGAGGGAGGCAGCCAAGGCCAGCCCCATCGCTATGGCCAGCACCAAGACGACGAGGACCATGTCCTTGGCGAGGGCCCGACCCCGAGAAGGGCTTCCTTTCAGGGCGTCGCCCACGTCGTTCGCCTGAAACAGGTCCGTGACGCGTGTCCGAACACGAGAGGGAATTCCCTTTGGTGTATCGCCCACGCTGGGCTCCTGACGAGCCGACTCTACAAGAGCCGCACGTTTACAACTGAAAGAACCCAAACCCAACCCGATTCCATGAAGGGGCTTCTAAGTTCAATCGTATTATCAATTTCGAGACCACGAGAGTTTTCGAACATCCACCCGTCACCGAAAACGAGCACAGCTGTTCTTCGACGGATGAGCAAGTCTCGATTGCGGTGGCAGGCAGCGGACCGCGCGCCGCTTTTGTCTGTTTTGTAACCGGTAAAGGATATCCTTCACGGGCGGACATGATGGAGGATGGACTCCATGACGGCCCCCTCAGACACTCGGAATCCTGTGGCCATTGTGACCGGGGCGAGCCGCGGGCTGGGCCGCGTCCTGGCCGGCTTTCTCGCGAAGCAGGGTCACGCCCTGATCGTCACCGCAAGGGGGGAGGCCGCCCTCAGGGCCGCGGCCGAGGAATTCGCCGCCACGGGAGCGGACGTCATCTCGATCCCGGGAGATGTACGGGAGGAGGCACACCGTCGGCGGCTGGTCGCGGCCGCCCTGCGCGCAGGTCGGTTGGACCTCCTCGTGAACAACGCCTCGGACTTGGGCGACTCGCCCTTGCCCCCGCTGGAGAAGGCATCCCCGGAGGCTTTTCGGCGGGTCCTCGAGATCAATACGATCGCCCCTCTGTCCCTCGTCCAAGATGCGCTCCCTCTCCTCCTCCGCTCCCGCGGCCTCGTGGTGAACATCA
>VBMR01000046.1 GCA_005878325.1 Methanobacteriota archaeon
GTCGATATCCCTGTCCTCGAGTCTCCGGACGCTCGTTCCCTCCACATCTTCACCCGCCGCTCGAGCTCTTCGACCTCGTCGCATTCGTGGTAGCCGTAGGTGACGTACCGCTTCTCCTTCCGGAAGTTCTTGTACATGCACGGGCCGTATTCGTCGTCCTCTTGCCCGTACCATTTGTCGCAGTCCTTGCACAGATGCTTCTTCGGCAACAGCGCCTGCAGCTCGTTCACATTCCCCAGAACCGGTCCTCCTTTCGCTTGATCGCGGCGATCTCCTCCAGGGTCTGTCGTTCGTCGACGCTCAGGTCCTGGCGCTCCCGCAAGGCCCGCGCGTCCGCTTCCGGAAGTTCGACATACAGGACGTCGCCGACCTGGACTTGTCGGCCGACCGTGACCCCGTCCACGGAGATCGCGACCTCTTGGCCCTGGGCCGCGAAGTCGAGGCTCTTCTCGCCGCTTCGGATCGCCTTGATCCTTCCGAGGGTCCGGCCGTCTTGGCGCATCAATCCTTCGCCGGCGCGGAGGCGCCCCGCGAGGACCCGCACCCCGAAGATCGCGGGCTTCGACGCGCGGAACACGTGGTCCGGGAGGAACAGCAGCTTGGCCGGATACGCGATCTCCTTGCGGCCCGCCTCGTCCAACTCGCGCTTGCGCTCGTCCCTCCAGGCGACGTAGTCTTGGATGAGGCGGTAGATCACGTCCCCCTCCAGGAGCTTGACGTCCGGATGTTCCTGGAGGGCCGTCTTCGCGTCCGGCGGGATCTCCAGGTTGAAGGCGAGGATCGCGCGATGCAACGGATTCTTCACCGTCGCCGCGTCCGTCACGTCCCGGCGAGAGACGGGCCCGAGGCGGGCGAACTTCACGGGGATGCCTGCCTGCCTCCCTTCGTAGGCGAGGCCCTCCAGGGATCCGATCGCGTCCGCCTTCAGCAAGATGCCGTCCTCCTGCGTCTCGATGGAGACCTGCGACTCCTTTGCGATCTCCTCGAGGATCTCCTTGAGATTGCCTGTTACCGCGCGGAGCGGGGCGCCTGCGACCGCGTGCGCGAGGCCGGTCCCGAGGATCTTCACCCCGGACGCGGCGGACACGCTCGTCACGGAGTCGAATCGTTCCTGCGGGTCGCGGATTTCGTCGAGGGGCTTCGGTTTCAACAGGGCTTTCACCTTCGCGGTCTTCGGTTTGCCCGTCGTCCCGAAGGCGATCGTGTCGCCCTTCGACAGCGTGCCCTGGTAGATGATCGCGTCCGCGGTGATGCCGAGACCTTTCTCCTCCTTCACCTCGAGGATGGTCCCCACCGCGGGTCCGTCTTCGGTGGCGAGCTGCCCCTCCAGGAACCGCTGCGCCAGTCCGATCAGCATGAGGAGGAGGTCGGGGATCCCCTCGCCCAACTTCGCGCTGACCGGGACGAGCGCCAGGTTCATCGTGAAGTCCTCGATCCGATCGTAGCGCTCCGCGGAGAAGCCGTGTTCGAAGAGGCGCCCGACGAGGTCGTACATCCGCCGGTCCAGCTCGTCGCGGGCGGACCGAGGCTGATCCTCATACGACGCGACGAACGGCTGCCCCTCGTGCTTGCGCCATCCCGGGACGACGTCGAGCTTGTTCGCCGCGACCACGAAGGGCGTCTTGTATCTCTTCAGGATGTTGAGGCTCTCGATCGTCTGCGGGCGGAAGCCTTCGTTGATATCGATAACGAGGACGGCGAGGTCCGCGAGGGCCCCACCGCGGGCCCGGAGCGTGGAGAAGGCCACATGGCCGGGTGTGTCGATGAACAACAGGCCGGGGATCCGGAACGACTTGCCCTTCACCAGGTCGCCACAGACCGCGCGGATCGTGGCGAGGGGGACCTCCGTGGCCCCGATGTGCTGGGTGATGCCTCCCGCCTCGCGCCCCGCGACCCCCGTCCCACGGATTCGGTCCAAGAGGGTCGTCTTGCCGTGGTCCACGTGACCAAGGACCGAGACGATCGGCTGCCGAATCGACGCCATCGGGGCGTCCAAGAATCGGACGATATTAGAAGGTTGTTGCCTTTACGGCGTCGGTGGCGTGCGAGACTCGAGTCGCTCAAGTTTCCTTCGGATTTCCTCGATGGCGGCTTCTAACGCGACGAGGCGCTCATCCATCTTGCTGATCGTGGAGTACAGGAAGATGTCCATGAGACGGTCTCCCGAACTTGCCCTGGAAAATGAACGCCGCGAACGTGAATGTTTCTACGGGTTTCCGCGCGTCCTTCGCGGTGTCCCGCTCATTCGCGGAGCCAAGATTCATCGATCCGCGTGTAAGCCTGGATCTCGTCCGGCTTGAAGAAGAGGGAGATCTCTCGCTTCGCGCTCTCCAGCGAGTCGGACCCGTGGATCACATTGCGTGCGATGGAGAGGGCCAGATCCCCACGGATGGTCCCGGGCTCCGCCTCCGAGGAATTCGTTTTCCCCATCATCCTCCGGACCAAAGCGACGGCGCCGTCTCCCTCAAGGACCAGGGCGACGACCGGGCCCGCGGTGATGTACGCCATCAGGGGCTCGAAAAACGCCTTCCCCTTGTGTTCGGCGTAGTACGTCTCCCCGAGGGCGCGGCTCACTCGGAGCATCTTCATAGCAACGAGCTTCAGCCCCCGGTGCTCAAATCTACCGACAACTTCGCCGACCAGGGCCCGTTGCACGGCGTCCGGTTTCAACAGGACGAACGTGCGCTCCGCCATCGTTACTTCCCTTTCTTCGCCTTTTTCGCGGTGGGCGCCGGGGCCTCTTCTTCGTCCGCTTCTCCCGCCTCCGCGACGGGCTTGCGGCCCTTCACCGTCTGCCATGCGCGGTCGAGCCACGCCTTGAAGGCCCGCCGTCCTTCGGGGGAATCCTTCCACGCGAGGAACTCCGCCCGCTCGATCTGGGTGATCGGCTTGGCCCCGTGCTTCTTCTTGGCCCAGCCGATGATGGACGTGCGGAACGCGTCGCTCCCGAGGAAATCGGCGTAGTGTTTTTCCAGGGCTCCGCGAGAGAGGTCAGGCCCGAGGCGCTTGTCGATCAGGTCCGCAAAATCGGCGGGGATGTCCTTGCCCTTGGGGGCCTCGATCGTCACTTCCGCGACGAGGGATTCCGCGGGCGCCGGGGCCTCCTCCGCGGCGACCGCTTCGGCCGCCGCGACCCGACCCGCGGCCCTCCGGAACGCCTGGGTCCATGGGGTCCAGCGGGGCACGCGGCCGAGGTGCAACATGTTCGCCTGGCACTTGTGCGAACAGAACAGGAAGACGGTCCCGTCCTTCCGGATGAACATCTTGCCCGTCCCCGGTTCGATCTCGTTGCCGCAGAAGGAGCAGGAACGTCGGATCGGCATGCCCTCACCGGACCGAAAGCTTGCGGGCTTCCCTCGCGGTCTCGCGGAGCATGAGCACGTCGCCCACCTGGATGCTCCCCTTCACGTTCCGGGTGATGATCCGACCCTTGTCACGACCGTCGAGGACGCGCACCTTCACCTGGA
>VBMR01000047.1 GCA_005878325.1 Methanobacteriota archaeon
ATGCGGGAACGATTCAAACGGTCCTCCTCTTCGGGGTCGCGATGACGATCGCGTACCTCGTCTCGGCGACCATACGCCTATAATCCGAGGAGAAGGTCGATGATCAATGCGGCCGCCACCGCTCCATGAGTGGCGATCGTGAGTGCGATCATCCGCTCCCATCCTGTCGGTGAAACCGTCGCGGGAAAACCGCGGACGAGAAGCAGAGCGCAAAGGGCGAGCGCGGCGAACCACACGACTCCTCCACCTGAGGGGATCCAGACGATGCCGATTAAGAGGGGAGCGATCAGGACGCCGAATAAGAGGACCCGTGCGGTCCTCAGTCCCAGGACGGTCACGGGAGTCCGCTTGCCCTTCGTCACGTCCTCGTCTCGGTTTGGAAAGTAGCGAGCAAAGGAGATCGCGGACGCGAGGAACCCGAGGATCATCGAGGCGAGGACGCTGTCCCGGAGGCCCGCGCCTCCGAAGGCGATCGTCGCCCCAACCGTCATGATGGGCCCGAAGGCCGCGAACGTGGACAGTTCGCCGACTCCGCGGTAGCTCAGCTTCAGAGGGGGCGAGCTATAACTCCAGGCGAGCAGGGCCCCCGCGGCGCCAAAGGCGATCAGGACAACGTTGCGGGTCAGCACGACGAGGACCAATCCCGCGGACAGCCCCAGGAGGAAACAGGCGTATCCTAAACGCATCACGGACCGCGGATGGCGACCGAGGTCCACTGCAGCGCCGCTGTCGAATGCGAACCACGACCCGGGGGCCGCGGGAGGACCCCTCCGGTCGTGCGCCTCGAAGTATCCTTTGAAGAGATTGGCGCCCGCCTGAATCCCGATGAGAGAAAGGAGAATGAGGGCGAACCACAGGCCATCGAACCGCGCCCCCGCCCGGATGGCGGCGGCCGTTCCGACGAAGGCCGGCGCGATGGATGCCTCGAACAGGATGGCCTGAGAAGCCCGGATCCACCGAAGCGCCTTCATCGCTGCTTTGAGGTCCTGCCGTTCGAAAAGGATTCCGCTCGAACAAAACTAGATGGACGGGCGGTTCCGGAGGAACGCTATCAATTGTGAAAATGTTCCGTTTTGGATACCCTTATCAGGCATCGTCCACATCCTCGTTTGTGGCGCGGGGGTACCGCCGAAAGCGTTTCTACTCGACCCCCGTACGCATCCTAACGCACCTCTCTTCCACTGCCGCTCATGAGCCCGCGACGTTGAGCGCCCTCACCCAAGAAGGCATCGCGGCGGCGACCCACTCCGGACGGACCACAGCTACAAAATGGCTAACCCGCTTGCAGTCCACGGGCCTCGTGGCGGGAGAGCGGGCCCACGTCCCCGGCCATCGCGTGCGCAAGACGGCGTATCGGCTCACGCACGAAGGCTGGGTCGAGGCGATGAAGATGCGAGAGCGATTCCAAGGGGACATCGTCGAAGTCATCGCCCCGAACCTGAACCCGACGCAAATGCGAGTCGCGGACATCCCCGAGATCTTCCCGGCCTACGTGAACCTCACGGCCGCGGTCTCCCTCCTCCGCGGTGGGTGTCTGGACTTCACGAAGCTCCAAGGAATCGGTTCCGGGGCCGTGGCACCCGTCCTCTGGGGGGACACGGTACGCCGCCTCGGTCGGATCTTCGGCCGGTCGGAGGAAAGCCGCGCCCTCGATGCCTGGTGCTCCTCGTCCTCTCCGCTCCTCGTCGTAACGGGCCTCGCGGGGATCGGAAAGAGCACGCTCGTGGCGAACTGGCTCGTGCGGCAGCGCCCGAGGCCGTACATCTACTGGTTCGAAATCCAGGATGGGACGACGCGGACGATGCTCCTCCGAGACCTCGCCGCCTTCCTCGCGAGGCTCGGCCGTCGGGGCCTGAAAAACGTCCTCGCGGAGCGCCCGGCGGAAGGTTCGACGGTCATCGAGCGAGTCCTCGCCCACGATCTGCGGGATGTGTCGATCCTGTTCGTCCTTGACAACTTCCAGTCCGCCGGGGGAGGTTTGTCTCGGTTCGTCTCGGGCCCCCTCCTGAAATTGAGCGAGGAGACGTCGACGAAAGTCCTGCTAATTTCCCGCACGATGCCGTCCGCGGTCTTGCGGCGAAAGGGCGCGAAGGGCTCTCCCCCGCAGATCCTGCGGGTCGGGGGGCTCGATCTGAGTGCTTCGCTCGCGCTCCTCCGATCGAAGGGGTTCGCGGGTGACGAAGGAGCCCTCCAGCGCGCCGCGGACTCGGCGAAGGGCCATCCAATCCTCCTGTCGTTCTCGGCACAGACAGGGACGACGGTGAGCGGCGCGATCACCCGCTACCTGGAGGAGGAAATCTGGCGCACCTTGTCCGCGGACGAGCGGGCGGTCCTTGAGGCGTCCTCCCTCTTCCGAGGCCTCGTGCCGTTGGAAGCCCTGCATCACTTCTCGCCGGCCTGGCAGACCGCGGTCCATGGGCTCCAGACGAAGAACCTACTCGCGCCCACGTTGTCCGAGGGCGTCGTCGTCCATGACACGATCCGCGACTACATCCGGGAACGGTTGCCCGAGGCGCGGCGAAGGCAGTTCCACTCCCTTGCTGCACTCTACTTCCTCGACGGCTCGGAAATGCGAGACCGACTGGAGGGCCTCTTTCATCTCGTCGAAGCGGGGGATTCGAAGGCCTTCGGAGGGTATCTCGTGTCCGAGGCCGGGGGGCTCCTCGACTCCGTGCCCGCGACGGAACTCCTCCAGGTCCTTCGGACGATGCTTGTGTCGGGGCTCGAACCCCTGCCGACCTGCGTCCTTCCAGAGCTGATGGGGGACGCGCTGCGGGCGTCGGGCGACTCGACACCGGCCCTTTTGGAGTATCGGCATGCAGTCCAGCGTTGTGAAGCGAACGGCCATCCCGAGAGGGTCCCCCGACTCCTGCGGAAGATGGCATCGATCGAGCGATGCCGCGACGAGAACGCAAAAGCACTCGGCCATCTCATCGAGGCCCGGGCTCGCCTCCGGGCGTTCCCTCAGATTGCCGAGGAGGGGGAAATCCTCCGGGAGCTGGCGCTCGTCGAACTCGCCCAGGGCGAGCTAGTCCAGGCATCGGCTGACCTGAGTGCGGCCGTCGATCATGCGACGGAGGG
>VBMR01000076.1 GCA_005878325.1 Methanobacteriota archaeon
AATGTCTCGACCACGGCGTCCGCGCCAATTCCGCTAAACTGGAATCCGGTGGAAGGATTCCCGTCCCCGTCGAGGAGGAAGTAGAGGCCGTCGAAATCGACCGCATCACCAAACATGACGCCTCGGGTGGAGGCGAACAAGTACAATGATTCGCGGTCCACGAGCTTCGCGTAGCTCGCAATGGATACATTGGCATCCTGCGCTACCGTCGCAGCATCGAACTTGGGGACGGACTCCCAATCCTGGAACGAGCCATCAATCGTGATGGGGCCGGTGGGACTCGGAACCGGGATGAAGAGGGCTCCTGCAATCAAGACGGCCACAAGGATTCCGGCGAGGGTTGCGGCGAATCGGATGCGACGCGACGGGTAGGGGAGTCCCAGGCCTCTCCCACTCGCGCGCGCGAATTGGATGCCGTTCACGAAACCGTTGATCCGTCCCTGAGGTCCCATAAGGCCATTCACCCGTCCTCGGGTCGTCACAAGGCCATTCACGCGACCAACGGGAGTGGCAAGGCCGTTCACACGGCCCAGCCCGTTCACGAGCCCGTTCGTCCGGCCGACGCCGTTGACGAGGCCGTTCACGCGTCCCTGTCCGTTGACGAGTCCGTTCACCTTGCCGCCGCCCCGTGGGCCAGGCTTCGGACGGATCCCGCTCACGATTCCACGGCTCCCGTGCATCCACCGAGAGACGAAGCCAATCGATTCTGCGAGGGGTGAAACCGGAAGGACCGGAGGCGCCGGCTCCGCCGCCTCGGGGCGTCGGGCGGGCGTTCGGAGCACCTGCGTCTCGGGGGCCATCGACTCCTCGAGCTCCATGATGAGCCAGTCCAGGACGGCGGCCTTCGTGAGTTCGAGTTCCTCCTCTGACAGGGCCTCCTCCAGTTCTCCGACCAGGAGGTCGTCCATGACGGCGTCTAGTTCCGGCGTGGCCACGGTCGCCGGGCGCTTCGGAGTCGACGCAGCCGCAGCGCGCCCCGTAAGCTGCAGGCCGCACGAGGGGCAGAGGGCCATCTCCGCCGGGACGACGGCCCCGCAACTCGGGCATTCGCGCTCCGCGTCGGAGATCATCCGATCGAGCTGCGCGACCTCCTCCTCCCAGGCCACATCCTCGAGGAGGTCCTTCGCGGTGGAGCGGAGCTTCGCGGCGACTTCGGGCTTCTGCAGCCCCTTCGCCTGCAGGCGCAACTGTGCGACCCGCACTTTCTTCGCGTTCGGCGCGATCGATGCGGCGCGATCCAGGGAGGCCGTCGCTTCGTCGGCCCGGCCCAGGGACTCGAGGAGGAGTCCACGCCCGTAGTGAAGCTCCCAATCGTCCGGCTTTTCCGCGAGACGCTCCTCGTAGAAGGCGAGGACTCCGGACGCGCCCTCGACCTGGAAGGAGTGCCGGACCTCTTCCTCCATCTCCACCTCATCGAACACGGCCCCGCATTCGACACAGCCGAGGGCGAAGGCGGACGTCACGCATCCGCACAGGGAGCACGCATACTCGTCCTGCGCAACCGACTCCTTCGTGCGCCTCGGGGGTGTGTAGTGCAGGAGATGGAGCGACGCCACCATTTTTCGCGCGGCGACCGGCCCGACCTCCGGGATTCGGGCCAGGTTCTGTTCCTTCGCTCGCGCAATCTTCCACAGGGCGTCGTACCCCCGGTCGATGAGGGCCTGAGCCCGGGAGGAATCGAGTCCGAGGACCCGGAGCAGGTCCATGAGGGATCGGGCGTCGACATCGCCCTTCACCCTACGCAGCGGACGGGGGGCGGCGGTCGACATCGGGTTCGGCGTCGTGCCGGAAATCGATGGGTCGGAAAGGTCCGATGCCGCAGACCGGATTTCGCATGTATTGCAAATCAGCTGCCAGAGGTTGGGAGCTCCGCACTCCGAGCATGTGGCGAAATCACTCACATCCTGGACGTCTCGCAGGACGGACGTAGAGCCGCACGTGTCGCAGACGACGATGGGGTAGCGCCTCCCTCCGCACACGACGCACGGGGGGATCGCATCGACGCGGATCGTCATGCGAGGACCTCCCGGAACCCGTGGAAATCGCGGAGGGGGGTCCAGGGTTTCCTCTCACTCGCGCGGAATCCGATGACCATGGCGCGCCGGTGCAACTAGGCTTTATAGCCGTTCATGGACTTTCGCCCGCTGTTATCACGAGGGATTCGTTGCATGGAGCGGGCGGTGATCCTGTGCGACGGGTACTTCGGACAAAGCACCGGGAAGACCGCGAACGGACTCGTGCGGTATTCGAAACGGTACGCGATCGTGGGCGTGATCGATCGCACGAAGGCAGGGCGTGACGCCGGCGAGGTTCTCGACGGGACCCCCAACGGCATCCCGATCGTCGCCGACCTGAAGGAGGCTCGGGAACGATGCGAGCCACAGACCCTGATCGTCGGGGTGGCGACCTTTGGAGGGTACATTCCGAAGGAGTACCGACCCGTCTTGCGCGAGGCGATCGAGAATGGCCTGAACGTCGTCGCCGGCTTGCACGAGTACCTGAGCGAGGACGCGGAATTTTCGAAACTTGCGGAAGAACATGGCGTGCGCCTCGTTGACGCGCGGAAGCCCCGCCCGATCCGGGAGTCGAAGCAATTCAGCGATCTCTCCCGCAAGCTCCCTTGCCTTCGGATCCCGGTCCTCGGGACGGATGGCGCAATCGGGAAGCGGACGACCGCGCTTTTGCTGACGGACGCACTGAACGCGGCCCGAATTCCCGCGACATTCGTCGCGACGGGACAGACCGGACTCATCCAAGGTTCCCCCTATGGAGTGCCGCTCGACGCGATCAAGGGAGACTTCATGGTCGGGGAACTAGAGTCGGAAATCGTGCGCGCGTATGAGGAGACGCGACCGAAGGTAATCGTCGTCGAGGGACAAGGGAGCATCTCCCATCCCGCCTACGTGTGCGGGACGCGGTCGATCATCAACGCATCGATGCCCTCCGGGATCCTGATGATGCATGCCCCGGCCCGAAAGACCCGGAGTTTTCGGAGAGACGTGGTCTCGTGGCCGATGCCGACCGTGGAGGAGGAGATCGAAGGGTTGCAGTTCTTCGCGGGCAAGGCTGGCGGCGGAAGGGTGTTCGGCCTCGGCATTAACCACGAGAACATGACGCGGGAGGAGGTCGAAAGGACCGTGCGGGAATACGAACAGAAATACGGGCTTCCGGCCGCTGACCCACTTTGGCATGGCTGCACTAAGTTCGTGGACCCGATTCGGCGAATGGCATGAAAATTCCCCGCTCCCACCCGCGGTACGAGTCCCTCGTCCGCCGGGAGCAACTCGTCCGG
This sequence comes from Methanobacteriota archaeon, assembly GCA_005878325.1. Taxonomy (GTDB): domain Archaea; phylum Thermoplasmatota; class Thermoplasmata; order RBG-16-68-12; family RBG-16-68-12; genus RBG-16-68-12. The sequence continues at coordinate 3,293 of VBMR01000076.1, forward strand.
GCTTGGAAGGAGGGCATCGTCGCCCCCGAAGGCCTCATTGCGCACGGACGGGGCGAGGCGTGGGACTATCTGTTCGGAGAAGGCACGAGCGCTCCTGCCCTCGTGGCGGAACGGGCCGCGGCCGCATACCTGGTCTCCGCGAGGCGACCGGTAATCTCGGTCAACGGAAATGTCGCAGCCCTCGGAGGCCGAGATGTGGTTCAACTCGCGAAGGCGATACCGGCCCGAATTGAGGTGAACCTGTTTCATCGATCCGAGGACCGAGTGAAACGGATCGTCCGTCTCCTCGAACGATTCGGCGCCAAGGATGTGCTCGGACTCCGTCCGAATGCCCGGATTCCTGGGCTCGCCTCAAGGCGCGCGCTGTCCCATCGGGAGGGGATTTTCAGTGCGGACGTCGTGTTGGTTCCCCTTGAGGATGGGGACCGCGCGGAGGCGCTTGCGCGGATGAAGAAAACCGTCATCAGCATCGACCTGAATCCGCTTTCCCGCACATCCCAGCGCTCGACCATTCCCGTCGTCGACGAGCTCTCAAGGGCTTTGAAGAACATCGAGAAATTCGTGAAAGAACTGAGGTCGGACCCTAAGGAAGTGGCTCGGCTTCGGAGGGGATATGCCCGGGCCGACAACCTGCGGGCCGTCTATTCGTTTCTGCAGTGGCGGCTGGATCGACTTCGGCGAGGAGTTCCGGCGCGGTCTCGGCCGGGGCGGAAACGCGCCTCGCTTCGCAAAACCTAGCCGCGTCCTTATGGGAGATTCAGGCCCAGTGGCCGGCCTTCCACTTGATGGAGCAACCCATCGGCGGCAGGAAGGTCGTGGGCGGCTCCTTGTGGGCGAGGAGAGCGTCGAGGACCTCCCGCATCACTTGCTTCCGGACCGCCTTCGGGTCCTTCGAGTCATCGAGCTTTCCGCGGTACCGGAGCTTTCGGGCAGCGTCGAACACGAAGAAATCCGGTGTGCACACCGCGCCGTAGGCTTCCGCGACCTTCTGACTCTCGTCCCGCAGGTAGGGGAAGTTGTATCCCTTCTGCTTCGAGCGCTCGATCATGTGATCGAAGTCGTCCTCGGGATAACTGGTCTCGTCGTTCGCATTGATCGCGACGAACTGGACTCCTTTTCCGGCATAGTCCTTCTGGACCGCGACCGTTCGATCCTCCCACGCTTGAACGTAGGGGCAGTGGTTGCACCAAAACGCAACGACGAGGATCGGCTTGTCCTTGAACGATCCAGCGGAGCAGGTCTTCCCGTCGACCCCAGGGAGCGAAAAGGCAGGAGCGGAAGATCCGAGCGGAAGGCCCTGATACTGGGTTAATTCCATCGAGACACCGAAGGCGACTACGCGGCGGTCTGATAAAGAATTTCCGCGTGCGGGTCCCTCTCACCTCTCGCCAGCGCATTTCCGCGCATTCTCCAGAATATTCAGGACGCAAAGTTTATGACAGCCCCGCGGGATGGAGCAATCCCGTGATTTGACGTGAAATATGTCATCGTCACGGGGGGCGTTTTGTCGGGTCTCGGCAAGGGTATCACCACCTCTTCCGTCGGAGTCCTTCTCAAGTCGAAGGGGTTGAAAGTCTGCCCGATCAAGATCGACCCCTATCTGAACGTCGACGCAGGGACGATGAACCCGTACCAGCACGGGGAGGTGTTCGTCCTCGACGACGGCGCCGAGGTGGACCTGGACCTCGGGAACTACGAGCGATTCCTCGACGTCAACCTGACCGGAGACCACAACATCACGACCGGCAAGGTCTACCGAACCGTGATCGAGAAGGAGCGCCGGGGCGACTACCTCGGGAAGACGGTCCAAATCATCCCGCACGTGACGGACGAAATCAAGGCGGAGATCCGGGCGGTGGGCGAAAAGGAGCGGGCGGACGTCGTCCTCGTCGAGGTCGGGGGCACGGTGGGGGACATCGAGGGCATGCCGTTCCTCGAAGCGGTCCGCCAGCTCGGCCAAGAGGTCGGGAAGGAGAACATCCTCTTCGTGCACACGACACTCGTGCCCGTCATGGGGGCCGTTGGCGAGCATAAGACGAAGCCGACGCAGCAGAGCGTCCGCGAGCTCCGAGCGGCGGGGATCCAGCCGAACGTGATCGTCGCGCGCGGCGAACATTCCCTGGAACCCGAGATCAAGAAGAAGATTGCCTTCTTCTCTGATGTTCCCGTGGAGGGCGTGATCAGCGCGCCGGACGCCTCGACCATCTATGACGTGCCGCTCCTCTTCGACGGACAGGGCCTCACGGAATATGTGTTGAAAACGCTCCGCACGGAGGCGAAGGCGGAAGACCTCACGGAGTGGAGGGAATTCCTGGAGAACCTGAGGAACCCAGAGAAGGAAGTCACGATCGCGCTCGTCGGGAAGTACACCCATCTGAAGGATTCATACATCAGTCACATCGAGGCATTCCATCATGCGAGCGCGGCCGCTCGGGTGAAAGTGAACCTCAAGTGGGTCGAGTCCGTCGACCTGGAGAAGCACGGGACGAAACTTCTCGAGGACGCCGACGGCATCTTGGTACCGGGCGGATTCGGGGACCGCGGAATCGAGGGCAAGATCGCCGCGACGCGCTTCGCGGCGGAGGGCGAGATCCCCTTCCAAGGGGTTTGCCTCGGCTTCCAACTCGCGACGATCGGCTTCGCCCGGGACGCGTTGGGGCTGAAAGGGGCGAACAGCTCCGAATTCGATCCCAAGACGCCCCACCCGGTCGTCGACCTACTACCCGAACAGCATGCAGTCAAGGGAAAAGGCGCGACCATGCGACTCGGAGCGCATCCGATCCATGTCGACCCGAATTCCATGACCGCGAAGCTGTACAATGCCACGACGATCCACGAGCGGCATCGGCACCGATACGAGATCAATCCGGCCTACATCGCGAAGCTCGAGGACGCGGGCCTGCGGTACGTCGGCCGATCAGATGATGGGCGTCGGATGGAAGTCCTTGAGCTGAAGGGACATCCGTATTTCATCGCGTCTCAGTTTCATCCCGAGCTGCGGTCCCGGCCCGTGCGCCCGTCGCCGATCCATCTTGGCCTCGTTCGCGCGGCCGCACGCTAGCCCCGGAACCTTTAAACCGAGCCGACCCTTGCGCATCATTTGTGTCTCTCGGTTACGAAGAATTGCTCTCCAGGGCAAAGAAAGCCCTGCCCGCCGCGCTGAGTAGCGGAGAGAGGTTCCAGGTTCCCTCGCCCGACGTCGTGATCGAGGGGAAGACGACCATCTTTCGGAATTTTGAAGACATCGTGGGGGCGATTCGTCGGGATCCGAACATGGTCCTCACGTACATGTTGCGAGAACTCGGGACCGCGGGGGCCTTCGAGGGCCGTCGGGTGGTCTTCAAGAGCAAAGTCACGGCCCAGCAAATTGAGGAACGAATCAAGTCCTACGTCGAAGCCTACGTCCTGTGTCAGGAGTGTGGTCGGCCAGACACGCGCCTCGTCAAGGAAGGTCGGATCGCGATGCTCGAATGCGACGCGTGCGGTGCGCGTCGGCCCGTCAAGGCCGTCAAGAAGGCCGCCAAAGTCGAGGAAGCCCCCCTCGTCGAGGGCAAGGTCTACGAACTCATGATCCAGGACATCGGAAAAAAGGGCGACGGAATCGCCAAGCTCGACAAGTATGTGATCTACGTCCCGGGGACGGCGAAAGGCGCCATTGTGAAGGTCTTCATCGAGAAAATCGCGGGAACGGTGGCTTTCGGACGCGTGACCCGGGAGTAAGCCCCGCATGCGCCGCGAGTTCTTGTCGATTGCGGCGATGGCAGGGATCCTGGTCGCGAGCCAGGCCGTCGCGATTGCCCTTTCAACTCTCTTTGCGGACCAGGGCATGCGGGCCTTCGAAAATCCCGCCGATGTGACGAACACCCTCGTGTACATCATCATGATTCTCGCCTTCACCGCGGTCGTATTGGGCCTCGTCCGATACCGCCGACAGAACCTCGCCAAGTACGTCATCATGGGATCGATCTTCATCACGCTCGCCTTCATCCTCTTCCTCCCGCTGGCTTACGTGGTGTTCTACGCCACGGGAGGCGCAATCGACGCGGATCCGTTGTACTACGCCTCGAGCCTCCTGTCGTTCGTGGTCGCCGGACTCCTCGTCTATGTGCTCGTGAAGTTCCCGGAGTGGTATGTGATCGATACGATCGGATTCGTGACTGCCGCGGGTGTGACCGCAATCCTCGGAATCTCCTTCGGCCTGTTACCCGCGATCCTGTTGCTCCTCGCCCTCGCCGTGTATGACGCCTGGGCCGTTTACCGCACGAAGCACATGATCACCCTTGCGGATGAGCTCACGACCCAACGATTGCCCATCCTCCTGGTCATCCCAAAGAAAGCGGGCTATTCCTTCCGTCAGCAGAAGTCTCTCAAGGAGCAGGTCGCGTCCGGCGAGGAACGCGAGGCGATGTTCGTGGGCCTGGGAGATCTCATCATCCCGGGCATCTTGAGCGTCTCCGCGTTCACATTCCCGCCGCCGAAACTGGACCCCATCACCGGCGTCCCGATCCGAGACCCTATCTCCGGGCTTCCGGTGCTCGATATCCGATTCATATTGGGTCTACCGTCCAATTTGTTCATCGCGATCTGCGCCATTATCGGATGCCTCATAGGATTTGCCTTCCTAATGCGCTTCGTTCTGAAGGGGAACCCTCAGGCGGGACTCCCTCTGCTGAACGGTGGTGCCATCGCAGGGTACCTCCTCTCCTTCGGGCTCATCTACGGGACAACTCACTGGTTCGGCCTTTTTTGACCCAGTCGTTGGTGTGCGGCGCGCGTTCTAGGCGCGATTCACGCGAGACAAACCTATTTGTACGGTCCCAACTTCCGTAAAGCACTCGAGGTCTACGATGGCCCTCTGGCAAGGACGCTCGAAGCGCAAGCCGACCGGCGGCCGCTATCGGCCCTTCCGCAAGAAGCGAAGGCGGGAGATCGGCCGGGAGCAGCAATACGCGTTCATCGGGCCTCAGCGCCTCAAGCTCTACCGCACGAAAGGGGCGAACCGGAAGGTCCGCATCCTGAGCGCGGAGTTCGCCAATGTCCTGGATCGCCGGACGTCTGTGACGAAGAAAGTCAAGATCGTCACCGTGAAGGCGAACCCATCGAATCCGAACTTCGTGACCCGGAACATCATCACCCGCGGCGCGACGATTCAGACGGAAATCGGACTTGCGCGGGTCACGTCCAAGCCCGGTCAGCATGGCGTGATCAACGCCGTCCTGCTCGAGAGCGCGCCGAGTTAGGCCGCGGTCACTGGGCGGACGTCGTAATCCCGACGTCTTTGATCAGAGCATAGGGAACGAAGTTCGGCACGCTCACCTCGCCCCACCACATCATCTGCTCGGGGCTGTCACCCAGGGCAACGATGTTCTGGAGCAGGCGAAGGAGATTATCCGTCACGCGAATGTCTTTCCACGTCTCGGCCACTTCCCCCTTGCGGATGTGGAAGATGCCGTCCCGCGGGATCGTCGACAGATCGCCTGTCATATATGATTGGTAGCGCGTGTACCAGGTGTTCGTGAGCCATAGGCCGTCTTTCACCTCGGAGAAAATCTCATCTCGGGATCGGTCACCGGGTTTCACGAAGACGGCATGGGCGTCGGGATAGATCAGCCCGGCGTTGCCGGTCGTCCTCGCCTTGAACTTCTTCGCGGTCGAGGTGTTGTGAAGATAGGTTTTGAGGATTCCCTTGTTGATCAGGAGGTTCCGCCGTGTTGGGATGCCTTCCGCATCGAAACGCTTGCGCGCGATCGATTCGGCGGACCCGTCGTCGTACAGGGTGAGCTGGTTCGAGGCCACGCGCTTCCCGACCTTCTTGCCGAATGGGGAGAGTCCCGCGGAAACCGCCCATGCGCTGAGTCGGCCCGCCGCTTGGTCCGTGATCGAGCCGAAGATCAGGGGATCGAACACAACCGTGTATCGGCCGGCCTTCCCGGGCTTCGGATCTCGCGCGAGGGCCGAGATCCGTCCCGCCTTGTGACCTGCCTTCTCGGGATGGAACTCGGACAGTTTCGTCGCGCAGGCGATCCCGTGACCGCTTGACTCCAGAGAGACCAGGGCTCGGATCGATAGGTAGAGGCCGGCCCGGAGGTCGTGCCCCTCCGCCCCGTTCGACGTCGCGAGGAAGTGCTCGTCCTGGTATTTCCAGAACGACCCCGCGCACTCCTTCGCCCCTTCGTCCAGCGCTCCACCGATTGCCGCCTCGACGTACTTTCCGCCTTCAGCCAGGGAGACGACCCGCGGGTCCGGCCGGGTGCGCGCATGCCGGAACGGTCCCTTTGCGATCCCTGCGTAGTCGGGGTTCCGCTGCGATGCTTTGGCAATCTTGACGAGGCGCTCGACAGCTTCGTCGGTCTTCGACAGGTCCTTGATGTCGCTCGCGACGACGCGCTTGTCGTGCACGACGAAGACCGAAGCCGTCGATTCCCGCCACCGATTGCTGATGACGGCCTCGTTCCGCGCGAAGCGAATCTGGTAGGAGCGGTTCACCACGACGTCGGCGACCGCGTCCTGGCAGCCAAGGTCCGTGGCCTTCTGGACGATGCGGGCGGCAATGTCTTCCATGAGATCACCTCAGATGCACGTTCCGAAGCCGGATCGTCGGTCCGCCCAAGGAAGCGTCGAGGGCTTGTCCCGGGTCCGACTTGCCGCAGAACCCGGCTTCGAAGTCCAGGTCCTTCCCCACCGCATCGACGGCGGTCCAGAACGTCGGCGTGGTCAGTTCGACAATCGTATTCCGCACCGGATGCTTGACCTCACCGTTCTCGATGAGGTATGCCTCGCGGCCCGCGTACTTCGCATTGTATCTCTTGTCGTCGATGTTCCACTCCATGAAGCTCTTCATGTAGACCCCGAACTTGACCCCCTCGATCATCTCCTCCACGGAATGGTCCTTCGGCTCCACGAAGGTATTCGCCATCCGGACGATCGCCTCGACGTTGTAGTTCACGGCGCGCGCGGCCCCGTTGCTCCGCGTCCGCAGGGCCGCGGCCGTCTCGCGGTTGTGCAGGAACTCCGTGACCCGGCCCTCCTTGTACAGATACCGGCGCCGGGCCTTGACCCCCTCGTCGTCCGTCTGGTAGTACGCGATCGCATGTTCGACGAGCGGGTCGTCGACGACAGTCACAATTTCAGAGCCGACCTTCATGCCGACTCCCTCCGGAGGAATGAAGGACTTGCCCGCCTGGCTCGCCTCGCGTCCGAGGACCCGGTCCGCCTCCGTCGGATGGCCGCACGATTCGTGGGATGCGATCCCCGCGACCTGAGGGCCGGCAACGAGGTCCATCTTTCCCTCCGGGGACTTCTTCCCTTCCGTCAGGGATCGACGCATCGATCGGGCCTCTTCCAGAACGCGTTTTGAGAGGTCCCAGGTGCGAATCCCCTCCCATCCGCCGGACCATCCGTAGTTGCGGCTCGTCTGCTCGACGTTCGAACCATCGAGGAGGGTGAGGAAGTAGAAGACTCGGAGTCGCGGACTGAACGAGTGGATCCGGGACCCCTCCGAGTTCGCGAAGTACTTGTCGATCCGGTTGTCGCTGAGGTTGAAGTATCGAGCCGCGATCTTGTACTTGAGGCCCATCAGGTCCCGGTCGACGGATTGGATCTCCTCGATCTTCTCTTCGACCGGGACGTCGCTGAGCTTTCGCTCCTCCGGGACGGACCAGTTCATCGTGATCGCGTCCTCCTGCGCGAAGGTGATCTTCGATTTCCGGCGAGACGCCTTTGCGATCTTGATCGCGTCATCGACAATCGCGCGAATGTCCGACTTCGCGAAGGAGTTCGTTGCGGCGAATCCAAGCGCACCGTTCGCGAGGACTCGGACGCCGATGCCCGCGTCGTGCCCGACATAGAGCGCGTCAAGGACTCCGTTCTTCAGGATGAAATTCTCCGGTTCCTGTCGCTCGAGGCGCGCCTCCGCATAGGTCGCCCCCTTCGATCGCGCGTAGTCGACCGCAAAACCCACAAGGTCCATTTCCCCGTCCAAGACCGAGCCCCCAAAGATGGCCCGAGTAACGGACGAAAAGGAATGAAGGTATCGCACGATCCGCGGCGCGCGCCAAACCCTTATGGCGGCCTGCCGATTCCGACCGGGCCCATGCCGAAGGACGACCGCCCGATTGTCCTCTATCCCGCCTATTTCGACCTCGGCCGTTCGCGGACAGAGGGACGACGAGTCGCGAAGCGTTGGGCCGTTGAATCTCCGACAGCGCAGGAGGTCGCAACCGCGGCGAAGGCCCTCGGCCTGAAACCGGAGGTCGAGGAAGGCAAGGCGTTTCCCTCCACACCCTGGCGAAAGGAGGGTCGAGTCCTCGTCCGTGCGGACTACTTCAAGACGTCCATCCTTCAGAAGGTGGCGAAACACATCAAGGAATCTCGATGAGGGCCGCGGCGTCGATCGCCGCTTACCGGTGGTCCTGCGGGGTGGGCACGTCCTCGACGGCCCGCTTCCCGCTGGATACCAAATCGACCGAGTGGATCACCGCTCCCATCTCCCGCAGCGTATCCTCGACGCTGGGGTAGTTGACCGACGTCCCTTCGATCGTGATCTTGACGCTTTCCGTCTCCTGATCAACTTCGTGCAAGGTCAGGTTCACCCCATCGACGCCCTTCAACCCGCTGAGGCGGAGCGACATGTCGACGAGGGACGGTTTGTGGGGTTTCAAGACATCCAAGACGATCCTCTTGATATCGCTCAAACAGGGCTGCTCCGAGGGGCTGTGTCGATGGGGACTTTTGATAATAACGTTTGCGGCCTCAGGCAGTCGTGACCTCGGATCCGTCCGCGCCGACGATCATCGTGTGCTCGGTCTGGGACACGATTCCGCCCTCTATGTCGAGGAGGGCGGGGTACGTCATGATCGCGCCGGTGCGCACAAGGGCATTGAGGAAGGCGGGAGCCTTCGGGTCGAGGCGATGCGCCCACCGCTCGGCGAAGGGCAGCGTCTTGAACTCGCGGGAAAGGAGCTGCAGGAACTCGTTCGGCTCTGACGCCTTCGACGGCTTCGGACGAACCACGCGGTAGATGTTCCCGGTCCGGCGGCCGTCGACCTGACCTGCGCCCGAGGACGCGAAGGGTTCGATCGCGACCACCTCCCCTTCCCGGAGGACGTCGTGTCCATGGGGAATGTTGGGTACGCTCTTGCCCGCGTGGAGGACGTACCGTTCAATCGTGTGACCGGTCAGATTCCTGATCGGGCGGTATCCGAGGGATTCGATCGCCCTCTGGATGCCTTCGCCAAGTGCCCGTGTTTCGACGCCCGCGTGGACCGCCTCGATCGCGGTCTGGAGGGCAAGCTCCGAGGCACGGACGAGAGGAGTCCAGTTCCGCGTGCCCACCTCTATGGTGACTGCAGTGTCGGCCACCCAGCCGTCCAAATGCGCCCCGAGGTCCAGCTTGACCACATTCCCGCGCTGGAACCGCAGGCCGTCGTCATGCGTGGGCGAATAGTGCGCGGCCACCTGATCAATCGAGATGCACGTCGGGAAGGCGGGCTTGAGGCCCCGCCGCGCCATGAGCCCTTCAACCTCTTCCGCCACATCGAGGAGGGAGGATTTTCGGCCGCGGCCCCGTGAGATCAACGACGGTGGATTCGCCCCCGAGGGACGTCGGGCCTCCGTCCAGATATAGACCGACCCGATCTCCCAATTGCTCGCGCGCCGCGGCACATGTCTCCGGAGAGGGTTGGCCGTGGCGGTTCGCGCTTGTCGCGGTGACCGGACCGTACGCCTTCGCGAGCAGCCGCGGTATGGGGTGGTTCGGGATCCGAACGGCAATCCCGTCGCCCTTCGAGACAATGGAACGCGGGGCATGCCGGGTCGCGCGAAGGACGACCGTGAACGGACCCGGGAGGTTCTTCGCGCAGAACGCCTCCGCGAGCGGAGTCCGTTCGCCAAAGTGGAACACTTCCGCGAGGTCCGCAACGGCTATCGAGACGGGCTCGTCGCGGGGCCGCCCCTTGACCTCGTACAGCCGCTCGACGGCGGCGGGCTGGAAGGGGTCCGCGCCCAATCCGTAGGCCGTGTCCGTCGGATAGACGAGCAGTCCTCCCGCGCGGAGCACACCGCGGATCCGATCCATGGCTGCGGCATCCAGGACATACTTCGTTCCCAGGGATTGTGCCTCGATTGTCGACGCCACGGCACGAGAGAATCCCCGGGCGGTTAAAGGCTTTCGCGGCTTCAGACGTACAAGCGGTAAGCGATCGGTCCCTTCGGTGCGGGGGGCGGCTGGTAGGGATCCGCATGAAGGCCCGCCGCGTCGATGAGCTTGGGAATGATCGCCCGCGTGAAAGGAGCGGACTCCGGGGATTCCGTCAACTCGGCGAGGGAGACGAAAGCGGCCTCGCTGACCTCCGTGCGATCGGGCGTCGGATCGCCTGAGACATACGCCATCCGAAAGACCAAGAACGTGTCGTTCACCTGTTCAGTGACCCGATTGCGGACCGCGAGGATCGGACCCGCACGACCGACGATGTCCGTCTCCTCTTTTACCTCCCGCTCGACGGTCTCGACGATCGACTCGTGCCTCTCGACATAGCCCGAAGGAATGGTCCACTGTCCCTTCGATGGCCCGTACGTCTTCCGGACGACGAGGAGCCTCCTTTCCCGGACGAGGAATGCGCCCACGCCGACCGTGATCGGAAGGGTCGCGACGCTTGGCAACATGGAGACCCGCAGGGGTCCGAACAAGATGGCTTTTTGTCCTCTCGCGGTTCTCAGGACGCTCGGTCCGATGGCGCGGAAGGTTACCTTCACACCCAAGGAGTTCCTTCGGAACATTTGGCAGCTCGGGAACTTCGACGTGTCGCCCGATGGTCGCAAGCTCGCGTACACGGCGAACAAGGGGGAGCAGTGGTCCGTCTACATCAAGAACCTCCGCACGGGACGAGAAAAGCCGCTTCTGCGGTCGGACCAATCGGTGCTCCAGCCCGAATTCTCTCCGGATGGGAAGTGGCTCGCGATCGCATCGGACTTCGAAGGCGACGAGAACTTCAACATCCATGTGACCCCGGCGGCGGGTGGCTCCGCTCGGAAGATTACGGACACGACTTGGGACAGCGGATTCCCCCGGTGGTCCCCCGACGGAAGGCGAATCGCGTTCATCTCGAACCGCGAGGGGGATCGCGACAATGTGTTCGTCGTCGACGCGGCGGGGGGAGAGGCAAAGCCTCTGACGAACGTCGATGACATCGTTGTCGATCTCGCCTGGCGGCCGGACGGACAGAGCATCGCGTTCTCCGCTGGCGTGGGTCTGAACGACTACGTCGGGCTCGTGGACCTCTCGGGCCAAATGGAGAAACTCGTCTCGTTCCCGGATTCGGAGAGTTCGATCAACGGCGAGCTCGGGCGGCCGGAGCCTTGGTCGCCCGATGGACGCGAGCTCGTCTTCGTCTCGAACCTGCACGATCATCTCGACATCGGAATCCTCGACCTCGAGACACGTCGCACCAGATGGCCCGTGAAGGACCGATGGGACAAGAGCCGGCCCCTGTGGTCCCCCGACGGAAAGCGAATCGCGTTCCTCGAGAACCACGATGGGAACGTGCAACTGAAGACCGTTTCTCCGGATGGAAAGGGCATTCGCCCGGTCTCTGCAGCGAGGGGCACCGCGGAACGGGCCATGTGGCATCCGGACGGCAAGACCCTGTTCTACCACCACTCGACGTTCACCCAGCCGGATCGGCTCGTCCTGAGCCGCGGTGGGAGGACCCAGGTTCTGGTGGACGGGCTCCAGAAGAAGCTTCCGCGGGAGGAAATTGTCGATGGCAAGCTCGTCCGGTTCCGGAGTTTCGATGACCGCGCAATCCCGGCTTGGCTCCTCGTGCCGCCGAAGGGTCGCTCGCGGCGCGCGGCCCTCGTGTATCCTCACGGGGGTCCCGAGTCCCAAAGCCTCAACGAGTGGCACATCGGGTACCAGTTTCTCGTCGCGGAAGGATTCACGGTCCTCGCGCCGAACTATCGAGGCGGAACCGGGTACGGCCGCAAGTGGCGGCGCCTAAGCGACCGTGACCTTGGCGGCGGGGACATCCAGGACATGATCGCCGGCGGCCGTTGGCTCCTTGAGAAGGGGCACGCCACCCCGGGCCGCCTCGGCGCAATCGGAGTCTCGTATGGGGGCTATTCGGTCGCCCACATGCTCGAACAAGCCCCCGACCTCTGGACGGTCGGCGTGAGCATCGTCGGATACTTCAATTGGATGACCGCGACGACCAACGAACGGGGCTATCTTCAGCGGTACGACCGCCAGAAAATGGGACACCCGGACACGGACTCGGACCTCTTCCGCAAGTTCTCGCCGATCTACTACCTCGACCGGATCCGAGCGCCCGTCTTCTTGACCGGCGGGGCCCACGACCCGAGATGTCCCGTCACGGAGG
>VBMR01000048.1 GCA_005878325.1 Methanobacteriota archaeon
GAAGGAGCGCGTCCAAGAGATGAAGACGTCCGCGGACCGCGGCCCGCGCGCGGAGAAGGCGGACGGCGAAAGCGCCGTGCTCGCGAAGATCGCCGAGATGCGGGAACCGGATCGCGCCATGGCCAAGCGGCTCCATGCGATCATCAAAGCCAGCGCGCCCACCCTGTCGCCGAAGACCTGGTACGGGATGCCTGCGTATGCCAAGGATGGCGAGGTCGTCTGCTTCTTCCAACCCGCGCAGAAGTTCAAAACGAGGTACGCGACGTTGGGCTTCAGCGACGCGGCGAACCTCGACGAAGGCGCCCTGTGGCCGGTCGTCTTCGCGCTGAAGGAGTTGACTTCCACCGAAGAGGCACGAATCAGCGCGCTCGTGAAGAGAGCGGTGAGTTGAGGCCTGGTATCCGCGCTTTCGGCCGAACCGCCATGACCGCTGCCCTTTGGGGTCACCACTACGATGGGCCTCGCTCGAGGCGGAGTGGTTCGTAATAAAGCCTTTAGCCATCCGCCTTGATTGTCCGGGCCGATCCCAACCGCATGAATCGCCGCGTTGCCCTCTTACTCGTCCTCCTCCTTGCCTCCGCGATCGCCCTCCGCGGTCAAGGGACCGCTCGCGCGGCCATCCAGAGGCCCGTGTACACCGCGGGGGACCGCTGGGTGTACGACCTCCGGGGTTCCCTCGATGCATTCCCCGGGTCGAACGGCAATGCGACAGGCAACTTTTCGCTCGGCCTCGTGGGCCGCACGGAGGTCGCGATCCTGGGCACGGACCAGATTCTCATCGACGGCGAGCCAACCTCTGTCGTCCGCGTCGAGACCCGGACCTCCGGATTCCTAAACGGGACATTGTCCGTGCCCGGAATTCCTGGGGACGCAACGGTGAGCGGGACGCTTTCTTCCCTCACAACGGAACTGTGGGATGCGCAGGCGTACCTTCCGATTGCTTCGAACAGCACGGCAACGTACCGTGCGACGGTCGCTCAGATTATTGTGATCGAATTCTCCACGACGATTCGAGTCAACGCCACGACGGCATACACGTCCCTCCCGCCGTTCGGGGAATCGGCGATGACCGTCTACACGACGGTCGTCGTCGCGAACACGACCTCAAGCTTCTCCGGCCGGACGTTCACCTCGGAGAACCTTACGACCTTGTCCGGGACCTGGACCCGCGAGATCGTGCGGGAAACGAACGTATCCGTGGACGCGGGGACCTTCGCCACCACCGAGCTGAATCAGAGCCTCACCGCGTTTCCGGGACTCGCGGGCCTGACCCCTGCCGAAGGGGGCAACGAGACCGCATACCACTCGAACTCCGCCGGCAATTTCGTGAAGCGCGAGGCGTACGCGAACGGCACGCGGGTGGCGGAGATGACCCTGCACTCGTACTCCTATGGATCGCGAGGATCGGGGCTGCCGGTCCTCGAAGTGTCCCTGCTCATCGCACTGCCGATCCTTGCGGCCCTCTTCGTCGTCGTCTGGTACCGCCGTCGGAAAACGAAGTCCCGTCCTCCGGAGGGCGAAGCCCGTGCTCGTTGAGACCGCGGGCCTGACGAAGGTCTTCGGCGAGATCCGCGCGGTCGACGACCTGAGCGTCGCGATCCCGGATGGTGCGATCGGCCTCGTGGGTCCGAACGGCGCTGGGAAGACGACGTTCCTGCGGCTCCTCCTCGGTCTCCTCCGGCCGACGGCCGGCTCGGCGCGGGTCCTCGGCCACGGGATCGAGGACGGCGTCGCGGTGCGGGAGCGAATAGGATACATGCCGGAGCACGACTGCCTCATCCCCGACATGACGGGGATCGGTCTCGTGTCGTACATGGGGCGCGTGAGCGGCCTGGACAAGGACACGGCGATGGGCCGCGCCCATGACGTCCTCCAGTTCGTCGGCGTGGAAGAAGAGCGATACCGAAAGGTCGCGGAGTATTCGACGGGGATGAAGCAGAAGATCAAGCTGGCCCAGGCGATGGTCCACGATCCCCAGCTGTACATCTTCGACGAGCCGACGACCGGACTCGACCCACGCGGACGGGCGGAGATGCTCGACCTCGTGCGGACGATCGCCCGCTCCCCCGGTCGGAACGTGATCCTGTCGAGCCACCTCCTGCCCGACGTGGAGACGATCTGCAAGTATGTGACGATCCTCGATGGCGGGCGGCAGATCGCGTCCGGGGACATCGCGACCTTGCTGGTTGGGGAGAACCGCATCCGCGTGGACGTCCGCGGGGATCGAGACGCCTTCATCCGGCGGCTCAAGGAGGCAGGCCACGACGCCGAGGCCGGCCCGCTCGGCGTGCGGGTCGCCCGCAAACCCGGCGTCGAGGCCGACGTTTTCGGGGCCGCCCACGCTGTCGGCGCGGAGATCCGCTACCTTGGCGCAGAAATCCGGAGCCTCGAGGAGCTCTTCCTTGAACTCGTCGAGCGGACGTCGGGAGGGTCGAAGTAGATGTCCATCAGTCTGCCGACGTACACGCGCCGCGAGGCGCCCCTCCTCGGACGCCGCGATCGCCTTCGGACGATCGTCACGACGGGCCTTCGCCGGGAGTTCAAGCGGCCCGCGGCCATCTTCGCGATCGGCGTCGGGACCGCGATCACGACGATCACGGCGATCGTCTTCGTCCTGTTCGCACCCTTCTTCCTCCCGGGCCAGCCGCTCGACCTGCGGTTCTTCTACCTGCCGGCATCGAACGTCGCGATCCTATTCTTCGTGAGCCTTATGGCCTCCGTCATCGGCGCCGCCCTGATCTCGGACGATCTGGACTCCATGGCCCTGACGTTGTACCTGAGTCGGCCGATCACGCCGTCGGATTACCTGATCGCGAAGGCAGCCATCCTCGTGCCCCTGATCTCCATGGTCTCCGTCCTGCCGCTCGTCATCACGCCCCTCCTCGGCCTCGTGCTCGGCCTCTTCCCCTGGGACACCGCCCTTGCGGCGATGGGCCTCGCGGTCCTCGTGGGTTCCGTCTTGACGGCGTGGTACACGTCCATCTCCCTGTTCCTGTCGTCCCTTACCCGGCGGAAGAGCTACGCGGCTGCGGGCGTCTTCGGGGTGACGTTCGGCCTCTGGATCCCGGCGCAGGTCCTCGCAGCGCCCGGGGCGCTGAACAACCCGAACCTCCTGTACCTCGCGCCTTGGGAGGACTTCCTCGCCGTCGCCCGCGGGGCCTACGGGGTGACGGGGGGCCCGATCGACTGGCCCCTCGCGCTCGGGATCCTCGCCGCGACGACGGTCCTCGCAGGCGTGGCCACGTACCTTAGGATGCGGGCTGTGGAGGTCGTCACGGGATGAACGACGTCGTCGCCGCGCAAGACCTCTCGAAAACGTACGGCGAGGTCCTCGGCCTCAACGGCTTCAGTGCGACCTTCGGCCCGGGGATCACGGGCCTCGTTGGGCCCAACGGCGCGGGGAAGAGCACGCTGTTCAAGATCCTCATCGGCCAGTTGCGCTCCGACAAAGGCGACGTGCGTCTCCTCGCTCCTCCGTCTGGACGGGCTGTCGGCGGCGGACGCGCGGACGAAGGCCGCGCACGCCCTGGAGCTCGTCGGCTTGACGAAGGCGAAGGACCGGCCCATGCGGACGTACAGTCGAGGCATGCGGCAGCGGGCGAAGCTCGCGCAGGCGCTCGCCCATGACCCGGAGGTCCTCATCCTGGACGAGCCGCTCTCCGGCGCGGACCCCGTCGGGCGGGTGCAGATCCTCCGCACGATCTCAGAATACGCCCGACAGGGTGGTCATGTCCTAATGTCCACTCACGTTCTGTACGAAATCGAGCGGGTCACGGAGAACATCGTTCTGATCCACAATGGCAAGGGGATCGCCTCCGGGAACCTCCACGCGATCCGCGCGCTCATCGACAAACATCCGCACGAGGTGCAGATCAACACGCCGCAGCCGCGGGAAGTCGCCCAAGCCGTCGCGGGCCTGGATCACGTCGTCGCGATCGAGATGTCGACACCCGACGGCTTGCTCGTTCGGACGCGCCAACCGGACGCGTTCTACCGGGACCTCCCGAGGATCGTCGTGGACCACCGACTGGATGTCCGCGGCCTCGAGAGCCCGGACGACAGCCTCGAGGCGGTCTTCCGCTACTTGGTCGGGTGAAACCATGACTGTCGCGCAGACGTTGGCGAAGGGCTGGGTCGTCACAACCCTGACCGCGCGGTACCTCCTTTCGACGCGGCGGGTCATCGCGATGGGGCTCATCGTCGCCGTGCCGGTCCTCCTCGCGGGGTCCCTCGCCCTCGCCCGCGTCCGGTCGTTCGACATCCTCCTCTTCCAAGTCCTCATGATCCCCCTGTTCCTCCAAGTCGTCCTCATCTTCGTGACCCTCGTGAATGCGACGGCCCTGATCCGCGAGGAGATCGACGACAACACGCTGCCCTACCTCTTGACCCGTCCGGTCAGCAAGCCCGCGATCGTGGCCTCGAAGTACGCCGGGTACCTGGGAACGGTCCTGGTCCTCCTCGTTCCGCCTGTCGTCCTCGCCTACGCTATCACCGAAGGCTACTCCGGAGTCCCGATCGGTACGGACGCCGATGTCCTCCTGGGTTTCTTCGCGGTCACAGTGCTGGGGAGCGCAGCCTATGGCGCCCTGTTCCTCTTTCTTTCCGTCCTGCTCCGTAAGCCTCTCCCGGTTGGCCTGATGATTGGATTCCTATGGGAGTCGGTCGTCGGGTCCCTCCCGGGGAACGTGCCGAAGCTCAGCATCATTTACTATCTCCGGTCGA
>VBMR01000049.1 GCA_005878325.1 Methanobacteriota archaeon
TTCGTCAGCTCGCTCGATGTTCGCGATCGGGCTGTACACGAACACGGTGCCGTCCAGGTTGCCGCCCCACAGGATGCCCCGCAGCTCGACGTCATTGCCCGACGTGATCGCGAAGACCGGCGACCCGCTGTCCCCGGCGCCCACTTTCGCGCTCACGATGTCCTGGCAAATCTCGGCGTCGAGGCTGCCGAGCACCAGCACGTCCACGCACGTGTCGGTGACCTGTCCAGAGGTCCATCCCGTCGTCCGACCGACCTTGTTCACGGTTTGCCCGACGGTGGACGCTCCCTCGCTGACGATGCGGAACTGTCCCGAGATCGTGAGGGATCCCGTGTTCACGCCGTCCGTGCGTGCGATGAAGCCCTGATCCGCGGTGACGCCCGCGTCTCGCTGGCTGTAGGCGCTGTCGCTGTACCGGCACAGGTGGCCGATGAGTGACAGCGGGCACTTGTCCAGCGTGTAGGCCGGGTCCGCGATCTCTTGGCCGATCAGGTTCCCGTTCCCGACGGTCGGCTGGTAGTGCTGCGTTCCCGTGTTCTGGCCTTGTACGTCCGTGCAGTGGGAGTTCACGACGAACCCATTCACGCCCGCTCGGACGCCGTTGAAGCCCTGGGTGCAGAGGAACATGCTGAAGGCGATCTGGATGCCGCCTTCGATCGGGCGGATCTGGTCCCGGAGGGCGGCGGTCTGGACGAACGGCTGCATCGGCACGATGCGCACCGCGTCCCTTGGGATGCCGTACTGGGTGAGGCGCGCACCGACCGCGGACGCGCTCCAGGCGGTCGCCACGCCGACCTTCAGCTGGTTCGTCTTCTCATCGATGTCCGTGAGGATGACGCCCGGGAGGTTGAACAATCCGACCATGCGGGAATGCCATGCGGCGAGCTGGGTGAACCCATACCGCGCCGGCAGGATCTGGACGCCCGCCGCCGGGATGCGGTCCGGCCCGAAGACGGTCTGGATCGCGCCCACCGCGGCCGCCTGCTGCGACGGGTTCGTCAGGTAGACCATCAGCACGTTTCCTTGGAGGTACATGCCCCCGAATCCCGGGACGCGCGACGCCACGGCGGCGAAGCTTTCGTCCAAAGTCATCTTCCGGTCAATGATGACCGGCAGGCCGAACGGTGTCGAGCGAACGGCCGGCAGCGTGGCCACAACGAGCAGAGCGATCACGGCAACCGCGAGGACGAGCCTCCGGAACCGTCGGAACGAGTCCATGGCGACCCCGTTCTCAGGGATGATTTCCACTAAATGACGGTTATGCTTAGTATCGGAGGAGGTCGGTGCGCCGGGCCCGAAGCCTTATACGGATTGTCGAGGTGGTTCGGTGGGGGCGGGTCGATGGCAGACGAGCAAGCGAGCATGGCTTTGGAGAACGACCGCGCAAATCCGTGCTTTGGTTGCGGCCCGGGCAACCCCCGTGGCCTACGGTTGTCGTTTCGTCGGATCGGCGACCGCGTGGAGACGCCGCTTCTCGCAGACGTGACGATGGAAGGCTGGCCAGGACGCCTGCACTCGGGGATCCTGTACACGGCGATGCTCGAGACCGCGAACTGGACTGTCTATGGCATTATGGGCCGGATTGGGGTACCTGTTCGGACGAGCGCCCTGAGCCTTCAGCGGTGGGTGCCCACGGGGACGCGACTCCGGATCACGGGACACTCGAAGAGCACGGGCCCGAAGAGCCTCACGGTAGACGTCGAGGCCTTTCCGTTGGACGGACCGCCCATCGCGTCCCTCGATCGGGATTTCGTTCTCCCGAACCGCCGGGAATTCCTCGAGAAGATGGGGTATGCGGAAATCCCCGAGGTTTTCGCAGGCCTCATTCCCGAGTAGGTGAATCGTCTTTCCGGCGCGCTTCTGTCGGAGTGGACGATCGGTCGCTCGCGGTTCCAGGCCGGACATGTCCCACAGGAGTCTTTCTATTCCTCTCGGCCCATGACGCCGGCGAGGTCCCCCGATGGCTATGAAGGAGAACAAGGCACGGATTAAGGGTACCAAGGCTATGATTAGTCCGATGTTGACCGTGAGAAAGGGCACGGAGGCCGTTGAGTTTTACAAGAAGTCCTTTGGGGCAATCGAGCTAACGCGCCACGTCCGTCCCGATGGCGGCGTGGTGGCTGAGCTGGAGATCGATGGCGCTCGGTTCGGGGTGGTCGATGAATCCCGAGAAGCGCACAACCTCAGTCCGGCAACTCTCAACGGGACGACGGTGCGGATCAATCTGGTCGTCGCGGATCCCGATGCAGTGGCCGAGCGAGCGATCGCCGCCGGCGCTCGTTCGCTCTTTGCCGTGGCCGACCAGCCCTACGGGTGGCGACAGGGACGCGTGGTG
Source organism: Methanobacteriota archaeon (assembly GCA_005878325.1). Lineage (GTDB taxonomy): Archaea > Thermoplasmatota > Thermoplasmata > RBG-16-68-12 > RBG-16-68-12 > RBG-16-68-12. The sequence goes on from VBMR01000049.1 coordinate 2,336, forward strand.
GATCCCTTCGGACACCATTGGCTGATCGGCAAGCCTCTGGAAAAGGCGCCGAAGCAATGAGGGCACGCCTCAGGAGATCGTGGAGACCTCAAACCCGATGCCTACTCAAGCCGCCCCTGTCTCGCCCTCTCGATGGCCCGCTTCCCGGAGGCCGCGCGCGCCACTGACTGGACTCGATGATTCGCACGAACCTTCGACCGGCCACGCCGCGGGGACTCAATGGAACTCGATGATGATTTTCCTTCCCGCTTTCGAGACGGAGACTTCCTCATCTCCCCGAAGGCCAAGGCTGCGTTCGATGTCCGATGGGATGCGGAGGACCGTTCCGCGGCCGCTTTTGGATAGTTTCCTTCGGAGCTTCAGGGGCTCCCCCCAGATCCCCAGACGCCGGGCGACTTTGATCATTCTCTGGCTCTCTTCTTCCGCGAGAAACTCCTCACCGCAGAAAGTGCACCGGCGGCCTCGCTCCACGAAGGTGTAACCTTCGATCTCCGACACGATGTCGTCGACCGGGACAAGCTCGCCCTTCCCGCAGACGAGGCAGCGGGAGCGTCCGCTAGCCTTCCGCACCCGGGATGACGAAGACCTCATCGGTTCCCACCTCAAACGCTATGAGGAGCTTCTTCTGTCCCTTCTTCCGAACGAAGAACTCCCATTTGCCCTTTCCCGCCGGCGAGACCCCGTAGGCCTCCAGTATCGCCTCTCGTAAATCGAGCCCTCAATGTGGCCCGCTTCCCGGAAGCCGAGCGCCGCGGGCTGTACGAGATGATTGCATGAAAAGCCATCCCGACCCATCTTGGAATTGTTCATTCGCGGTGAAGGATTACCTCCGAGTCCGGGCAACAGATTAGGAATGGGCCTGGAATAGTACTGCCATTGGAATACTAGAGTTTAAGTAGCTAGTAGTTCTTCCTCACTTCACATGGCCGTGGCGAAGAGGGTGAAGGTGACCCGTCAGGGCCAGACGACCATTCCGAAGGACGCTCGGGAGAAGTTCGGAATCGACGTGGGAAGCGTCTTGGAAGTTCACACGACCGACGACGCGATCGTATTCCGGCCGATCCCACGACTCGAGGACTTGGCGGGGAGCCTCTCGAAATACGCATCGGCGAGGAAAGTCAAGGAAAGCCTCGATCGGGCGCGAGAGGAAGAGGATTGATCGAGGTTCTCGACACGCGGTTCTTCATCGAACATTTCTTCTCCTCGGATCCCCCCGTCCGCGAAGCGACGCGGAATCGGATCCAGGAGCTGCGCAGGAGGAAGGAAGGGGTCGTGCCCCTGATCGTGATCGCAGAATTCACAG
>VBMR01000077.1 GCA_005878325.1 Methanobacteriota archaeon
GAAGGTCGCGCTGTGCCCGACGATGTGCCCACCAACCGGCCGCGTCGGATCCCCGAAGAAGGCGTCCGGCTTCGCGTGGACTTGGTTCGTAACGTAGACGACCGCGTTATGAATATCGCCGAAACGCATCAGTTCGTGGATGTGCTTGTTCAGGAGCTGCTGCCGTTCCGCGAGGACGCCCCGGCCGATGAACTCCGCCCGGAAGTGCGCGGTCAGCGAATCGATCACGATGAGCCGGATCGGGAAGTCCTGGGTCAGCTCCTGAGCCTTCTCCACGAGGAGCATCTGGTGGTGGCTGTTGAACGCCCGCGCGACGTGAATCCGCTTGAGGATCGCCTCGGAGTCGAGTTCCAGCGCCTCTGTCATCTGGCGGATCCTCTCCGGCCGGAAGGTCTGTTCGGTATCGATCCAGACCGTGTCTCCATTCAGACCGCCGTCCTCCTCGGAACGGGTCACGTTCACCGCGAGCTGGTGCCCGAGCTGGCTCTTCCCCGAGCCGAACTCGCCGTACATTTCCGTGATCGCCTGGCTCTCGAGCCCTCCGCCGAGCAGCTCGTCCAGGGCCTTCGAGCACGTCGTGAGCTTCGCGACCGACTTTCGGCGTTCCAGGATGACATCGCCGGTCTCGAACCCTCCGATGTCCACGGCTTCGCGGGCCGCGATGATGATCTTCTGTGCGACATTCGTGCCGATCTCCGCCGCGTCCGCGACCATTGCGGGCGACGCCACGGCGAGGCCCATGAGGTCCGTGAAGCCGGCCTCCCGCAGCTTCTCCGCGGTCGCGGGGCCCACGCCCGACAGCTCCTCGATCGACTTGATGGCCTTGACGGCTACCGCCACCTTGTCACCCTTCTTCTCATCCCGGACCATACATAAGGCGGTAAGGCAGGGGGGTGTGTGAAACTATCGCTCCCCCATATGAAAGGGCGGGTAGATCCGGACGAAACCGGGGCATCTGGCGAACCGAACCGTCGTGCCCAACATCCTTGGCCCGCAACGGACAGGCGTCTCGAACGCCTCCGACTTTAGTTCCATGCCGCGAGCGTTGTCCTCGGTCGTAAGGGTTTGGGGACCCGCGGGACGGGCTCCGTTTCCACGAGTCACTCTTTTCCCATGCGTCCGCATTTCGGATTCGGCAACCCATGGCCCCGCGACTTTCCTTCGATCGCGTCGCGACCGTCTACGACGAGACCCGCAGCCTCCGGCCGCGGGCCTTGGCGCGGCTCCTTGCCGTCCTCTTCGATGAATTCGGGGGCCAGAAGGTCCTCGAGGTCGGCGTCGGAACCGGCCGCTTCGCGGTGCCCCTCCAGAAGAGCGGCATTCGCGTGATCGGTGTGGACATCTCCCGGCCGATGGTCGAGTTCGGCCTCGCGAAGGGGTTGCGGGACATCGTCTTCGCGGATGGGGCCCGACTCCCGTTTGTCGCCCGATCCTTCGACGCCGCGACCACGAACCACGTCCTGCATCTGATTCCGAACTGGCCGGAGGTCCTCCGCGAGATTGCACGCGTCACCCGGGAGACGTATTTCACGGTAATCGAGCGATCCGACCGCCGGTCCATCAACTTCGAGTACGTCCAATTCGTCCGGGAGGCGGGGTTCGAGTGGCGACACCCCGGAATCCACGAGCGAGACCTCCCGAACCTTCTGAAACCGGATCTGATCATCCCGCTGGGTCCGTTCGACGAGACGTCCCCCGGGGACGTCCTACTCCGGGAATTGAAGGACCGCGTGTTCTCGAATCAGTGGGCGGTCCCGGAGGCAATCCACCAAGACGCCATCGCTCGCCTGCGGAAGGAGTGGGCGGGGAAGGACTTCGTACGTTCGACCACGCTCGAGGTCACGTTCTGGAGAGCGGACCGACTCCCGGAACTCGCCCACGCGACAGATTAGAGGTCGTGAGGCGCGCCCGCAAACGCGACCAGGGCCTCTTTCTCAAGGAAGTGCAGCGGCCCCGGGACCACGAGGCAATGAGGCGGCGGTCCCCAATCGCGCTTTCTGAGAGACCCCATCCGATCGGCCACCACCCGGACGTCCGGGGCGCCGACTTGGCTCAGGACGCAGGCGAGGGTGTCCGGCCCGAACTCCTTCGTCCGCATCGCGGTTCCCATCCGGAGGAGGGAGGCGATCGCTTCAGTCGGAGAGAGGAACGTGCCGTCTTCGCGCAGGTCGAAGAGGACAAGGGTGTGCAGTCCGGCCCGGCGGTTCGCGAGGATCGCTTCGAGGGGACTCGTTGGCTCAAATCCCGGTGCGGGAAAGGGGACGGTCGTCGTCCGCCCGAACTTGTAGGCTTGCAGGCCGAGGCACCCGGCGGCCGCGGTGAGGATGGAAACGCCGTGCACGATTCGCGTGGGGATCTTGGCGGAGACAGCCCGCAGGCGGAGGTCGACGTGGGTCGTCGCGGCCATTGGATCGCCCACGACGCAGAGCGCGACCTTCTGGTGGGCCGCCGCCTTCAGGACGACCTCGCCACCCTCGAGCTCGGCCCGCGAAAGCTTCTGGACCTTCTTGCCGAGCAGGCGCTCGACCGAATCGAGCGATGCGCCGGCGAGCCCGGACGTGTACAGCTCCGCAAACACCACATCCGCGGATCGGGCCTCCTCGAGTCCGTGGAGGGTGATGCCTCGCTCATCGTGCAGTCCGAGGCCGATGAAGACGAGCTCGCCCATGGAAAATCGAGAGCCGACCGCGGGACTAGACCCTTTCCCTCGCATCCGCCTCGTACGCGGGCGGCGTGTAGATCCGCAACTCTCGGCCAAACGCGACTCCGGCCGCGATGAGCATGAGAAGCCCGAGGAAGGCGGCGAGCACGACGATGTGCTCGTGATGGAGCTGTGTCCGATCCCGGAGGTCCTCGAGGGTGAAGTGGTCGACGTCGCTTAACACGCCCATCATCGCGGTGAGCCAGAAAAGCACGGCGGAAACGAAGTAAATGATGGAACGACGGATCATGCGCTTCGCGTCACAGGCGCCGCCCTCATTTAGCCCTTGTCCGAATCGCGGAAAAGCCCTTAATCATCGATCCGGCATGGACGCGCGATGAGGGCGTGGTCGGTTGCCGTTCCGCCCGAGCGAGCGGAGGAGGTGCGTAGAAAGTTGTTAGCCGGCGATCTGTTGATGAAGCGCCTGCGGATCGTCCGGGACGGAGATCGGATCCTCCTGCCGACGTCGCGGCGTGTCGACCTCGGGTTTCCGACGGAAGAACGGGCATTCGAGGAAGGTTTCGCCGCGGTCCGCAGTTACAAGGATCTCATCGTCATCCCGGATGCCCTTCGACCTTCGTTGCCGAGCTCCTTCGATGTCGTGGGAGATGTCGCCGTCATCCGGCTGCCGAAGGAGATTCGACCGTTTCGGTCGGCCGTCGGCGCGGCGATCCTCCGGTGGAATCCGCGGCTTCGGGTCGTCTTGGAGGACCGCGGCGTTGCGGGCCCGAATCGCGTGCGCCGCGTCGAGGGGATCGCGGGGGAGGCCCGGGCCACGACAGTCCACGTGGAGCACGGCCTGCGGTATCGCGTCGACCTGGCCCACGCTTACTTCAGTCCTCGTCTTGCGGCGGAACGGAAGCGCGTCGCCGACTCCGTGGGCGATGGCGAGACGGTCGCGGACCCTTTCGCGGGAGTCGGACCCTACGCGATCCTGATCGCTAAACGGCGGCGCCCCCGGGTCGTCTATGCCTCCGATGCGAACCCTATGGCCATCGACTTGCTCCGGGCGAACGCCGCGATGAATCGAGCTGACCGAGTCGATATCCGACCGGGAGACGCGCGCATCGTCCTACGTGACATCGCTCCCGTCGACCGTGTCATCCTCGACCTGCCGCATTCGGCTCTGGACTTCCTGCCCGATGCGTTCGCGGCCCTCGGGAGAGCGGGAATCGTGCACCTGTACGGCATCCTGGAGAGCGCCGAGGAGGCCGAGCGGGAGACGGCGGTCCGTTCGATCGCCCACGGCGCGGGCCTCGAGGTGAAGGACCTGAGGCGCCGCCACGTTCGGGCCTATTCGCCATCCCAATTCCACACCGCGTTCGACGTCACGGTCGCTCGAGCGTGACGCCCTTCTGGCCCTGATATCTTCCGGATCGTTTCTCGTAGGTCTCGGACGCAGGCGAGTCCAGGGTAAGGAACACGACCTGCGCGAAGCGTTCCCCGATCGGTAGCTCGATGGGATCCGACGACGCGTTGAACCCTCCGAATGTCAGGGTCCCCGAGAATCCCGCGTCGATCATGCCGAAGGCCGCAACGACGCCCCGGCGGGCCCAGGTCGTTCGGAGCCAGATCTGCCCGGCCACATGGCGACCCATGCGGATCGACTCCCGGGTGCTGAGCGCGAACCGGGTCCACGGTGGGACCGTAGTCGTGCGGGCGGACGCTTTGCCTCCCGGGAGGACGACCTCCTCGATTGAGACGTCATACCCGTTCGGGGTGAGGTTCCTCTCGTCGAACGGGTCGATCTGGATCTCGCCCTTGGCGATGTAGCGACGGATGTCGCCGTCGGAAAGGAGGCTCACGGGCCGTGATATTCCGTGTCGCGAATTAATCCTTCGTTCAAGAATCACCGGCGAAAAGGGGGCCCGAGAGTACATACCACCGGCGGCCCCCAGGAGAGTCGTCAAGACACGACAAGGAGACAAACCGATGTGCGCCCTGTTTCGAGACCGACAGCCCGAAGACGAGAACGGCAGCCCCGCGGCAATGAACCGCCGAAGGTACGAGGCGATCGCGGAGCTTCAGCGAACGGCGATGTGGCAGCTAGTCGGCGGGCTCCAGGCCGGACGCGCTTGGTTCCTCCGCTGAGCCGCATTCAATTCGGCACCCTCCGTCCTCGGGCGGTGCCGAAGGTTTAAGCAATTTGCCCAGATAGGCTGCCGAAGGCTGTCCATGGACTTCCGCCTCACGGACGAGCAGAGGCTCATCCAGGCGACCGCCCGGGACTTCGTCGACAAGGAGCTCGTCCCCCACACGCGGGAGTGGGAGGAGAAGGGCGAGATCCCGCGGGCCTTCTATGAGAAGATGGCCAAACTGGGCTTCCTGGGCGCCCCGGTCCCGGAGAAGTACGGCGGCGCGGGCATGGACTACGTCTCGTTCATGCTCCTCGTCGAGGAACTCAGCCGCGGCTCCTCCTCCGTGCGGACGACGGTGTCCGTCCAGACATCTCTCTCCGAGACCTCCCTCCTGTGGTTCGCCGCGGAGGACCAGAAGCGGAGGTGGCTCGTGCCCCTCGCGAAAGGGGACCTGCTCGGCGCGTGGGCCCTCACGGAACCGCAGGCGGGAAGCGACGCGGGCAATTTGCAGACGACCGCGCGGCTCGACGGGAACGAATGGGTCCTCGACGGCCAGAAGCGCTTCATTTCGAACGGGAGCCTCGCGGACCTCGTCCAGGTGTACGCCCGCGAACCGGGGACGAGTGGGCACGAGGGGATCTCCCTGTTCATGGTGCCGAAGGACGCTCCTGGGTTCAAGGTCACGCACGTCGAGACGAAGACGAAGCTCGGGCTTCGGGCGAGTCCGACCGCGGATCTCGCCTTCGAACATTGCCGGATCCCGAAGGACCACCTGATAGGCAAGCGCGGGGACGGATGGAATCAGGCGATGCGAACCCTGAACAGCGGGCGGATTGGCATCGCGGCGGGTGCGGTCGGCGTGGCCCGAGCCGCCCTCGAGGCCGCCGTGAAGTATGTGAAGGAGCGGAAGGCCTTCGGACGACCGATTGGGGATTTCCAGCTGGTCCGCGAGATGATCGCGCAGTCGGCCCTCGAGATCGACGCCGCTCGACTCCTCACGTTGCGCGCCGCGCAGATGCGGGACCTCGGCCTCGACAACACCCTCGAGGTCTCCATGGCGAAGCTGTTCGGGGCCCAGATGGCGCAGCGCGTGACGGACTGGGCGATCCAGGTGCACGGCGGGTACGGGTTCAGCGGCGACTTCGACGTGGAACGCTACTATCGGGATGCCCGGATCCTCGGGCTGTACGAAGGGACGAACGAGATCCAGAAACTGATCATCGCGGACCGGACCCTCGGCCCCACGACGAAGAAGTAGGCTCCGATGCCGTCGACCGACCCGAATTGTATCTTCTGCAAGATCGTGCGGCGCGAGGCCCCCGCGAGCATCGTCGCCGAGGACGCCGTTACCGTGGCCTTCTTGGACATTCGACCGATGGCGCCCGGGCACACGCTCGTGATCCCCAAACTCCACGCCACGTATCTGGAGGACCTGCCGGACAGCTCGGACGGGCCGATCTTGAAGACCGCACGAAGGGTCGCGTCGGCCCTCCGCCGCAGCGGACTGCGATGTGATGCGGTGAACCTGTGGTTGGCGGACGGCAAGGACGCGGGACAGCAGGTGTTCCACGTCCACATGCACGTCATCCCGCGGTTCCACGGGGACGGACTCGGGATTCGTGTGGGCCCAGATTACGGCCGGACCTCCACGCGGGAGGAGCTCGAGGCCGTCGCGGCGAAGATTCGGGGAGCGGTCTCTCAGTGAGCGAATCGTTCCCGGATGGCTTGGAGCGCGGACGCGGGTAGCCGTTCGCGGGCGGTTGGATAGAGACTCACGCGTTCCTTTCGGAAATGGTCCCAGAGAAACTGCACGAGGAAGATTCCGTGGCGGTTCGTCTCCTGGATAGCCTCCCATGAAGGCTGGGCCGCGAGGATTTCCCGTGCCGCTTTGAACTTCTCCACGCCGCGGCGGATTTCGTCGTGCTCGTAGGCCACGACGTTTACCAGAGTGCCAAACCGGCCGATCGCTGCCTCGAGCCGTGGGAGGATGACCTCGTCCTCGGCCCGGAGTTGCGGCAGGAGCTCCTCTTCGAAGAAACGCACGGACTCGTCGAGGATTATCCCGTTTTCTTCGCGCGCCTCTCGCGTGGCAATCATCTCGTCGAGGGTGGCCTCCAGCTCCGTCAGTTTGTCGACGAAATCCGCTTGGATGGCGAGGACCCGCGCGAATGGGTCGTCGTCTGGGACGTCCCCCATTGGAGAAGCCACCCGGTGCCGATGCTTTAAGGATGCGCCCCTATGGCGAAAACCGCGCCGGCGTCCGCGGGAACGGGACGGCATCCCGGATATGCTCCAGCTTGCAGATCCACTGGATCAGCCGCTCCATGCCCATGCCGAAACCCGCATGCTGGACGCTCCCGTAGCGACGGGAGTCCAGGTACCAGTCGTACGCCTTCGGATCCTCGCCCTGTTCGACGAGGGCCTTCTTGATCGTCTCGAGGTCCGTTTCCCGCTCGCTCCCGCCGACGATCTCTCCGACCCCGTCGCCACCGATCACGTCGAAGCCGAGGACCAGATCGGGATGCTTCGGATCCCTCGCCTTGTAGAACGCTTGTGTGATCCGAGGGTAGTGCGTCACGACGATCGGCTTCGTCTTGCCCTCCGTCAGGGCTCGCTCTTCCAAGGTGCGCAAGTCCTTCCCCCATTCGAGCACGATTCCTTTCGCCTTCAAGAGCTTCAGGGCCTCGTCGTATGTGAGCCGCTCGAACGGAGGCTTGACGGCCTTCAGGAATTCCGGGGTCCGACCCAGGGCCACGACATCGTCCGGACGCTCTTCCGCGACGCGCTGGCAGACGTGAGAGATGACCCCTTCGGCATGGTGGATCACCTCGTCCATTCCGGCCCACGCCTGCTCCATCTCCGCGTGCCAGTATTCCGTCAGGTGCCTCGTGGTGCGGGACTTCTCCGCGCGGAAGGACGGCCCGATGTAGTAGATCTTCTCCATGGCGAGGACCAACGCCTCCGCATAGAGCTGCCACGACTGCGCGAGGTAGGCTTTCCGCCCGAAGTACTCGACCTCGAACAGCGTCGCTCCGCCCTCGCTTCCCGCGGGCGTGAACATCGGGGGAGACGTCTCCCAGAATCCTTGGCCCCGGAAGTACTCGTGGACCGCGCCGAAGGCCGTGTGGCGGATCCGAAAGATTGCCGTCATCCGCTGCGAACGGATCCAGAGATGGCGGACGTCGAGGAGGAACTCTTCGCTCTGATCCTCCTGAATCGGGAACTTCTCCGCGAAATGCACGACCTGGACGTCCTCCGCGCGGATCTCGTAGCCGCCGGGCGCGCGCTTGTCCGCAATCACCTTTCCCCGGACGACGACCGCCGATTCGATGAGTGCCTTTTCCACGGCTTCGAATGTCTTCGCGGGCACCGCGTCTCGGGAGATCGTGACCTGGATGATCCCCGTCGCGTCCCGGACGACGACGAAGGCTTTGCCGCCGACCGCTCGAGTGCGGTAGATCCAGCCTCGCAGCTCGACGGCCTTCCCGGCATGCTTCCCTTTCCGGATTTCTTCGACGGAAACCATGAACCCTCGCCCCATTCCGGTGGCTCTAGATTATGGTTTCGCGGATTCGAAAAGGACAATTACCGGAGACGGGTTGCTCGGTTCCGTGTTCCGAATCGCCGGACCCGTGGATCTCGAGGCGCTGTACCGATTCGAGATGCTCTGTTTCAAGGACCACCCGTTCCGTCGGGATCACATCGCCTGGATTCTGGGGAACGATCGCGCCCTGACCCTCGTGGAAGACGCCGACGAGGCATTGACCGCTGTGATGATGCTGCTGTTCGAGGGACGGACGTGCCGGGTCCTTTCCGTGGGGGTCGTACCCGATGCCCGCCGCCGCGGAATCGCGACGCGGCTCATGCAGATCGCTGAGGCATTTTCCCGTAAGCGGGGCTGCGCGACGATTCGGCTCGAGGTGAGCACGGAAAACCTTGCGGCGATTGAGCTGTACCGCCGCCTCGGCTATCGCACGGACGGCGTGCTCTACGGCTACTATTCCTGGGGCGAAGACGCGTACAGCATGGAAAAGCCCGTCCCGCACGCACTCTCGGAAGCGGCGCCTGAACCGAGCGCGATCAGTCCATATGAGTCTATTAATATTAATCGATAGATAATATTAACTCGGTTCCGCGAACGCGTTTCTGCAAATCCTTAAGTTACAGCGGACATTGCCGCGGCTCACAGAGGAACATGCTGCCCATCCCTACGAAGTTCTTCGTCACCTCGGGCAAGGCGGTCTCAAAGGTCTCCGATCTGAACGCCTTCGACGAAGCTCTGCAAAATGCCGGGCTGGCTGAGCAGAACATCGTGTCGGTCTCCTCGGTTCTCCCGATCGGCATCCACCCCGTCCGACGAAGGGACCTGCCGATGGGGGCGATCACCCACTGCGTACTCGCGCAGCAGCGGGGCGGCGAGGGCGAGACCATCTCCGCGGGAATCGCCTACGGGTTCCGGGACGATGGGTTCGGCGGCTATGTCGCCGAGGGCCATATGCATGGGACGAAGAACTCCCTCCGCGAGGTGATGGAATGGAAGATGGGGGAAATGGCGAAACTCCGCGGAATCCGGTTCCGGCGGATCGACTACCGTATCGAGGAACTCAGCATCCCGATGGACCACTACGGGGCCTGTCTTGCAGCGCTCGTGTTCCTCGTCTGACCATGTACGGCGTCATCGTGTGTCCCCGATGCAAACGCGCGAAAGGCGTCGACCTGGACCAAAAGACCACCAGCTGCATGTGTGGATTCCAAATTCGCGTCCGGTCCGCGCGCATCCGGGCCCGTGCCGAGACGGCGCGGGAGATCGCGCCCTTGGTGGGCAAGGTGAGCGCCGAACTTGCGGGCGGATCCGACGAATACAGAAAGGCAGCGGCCCCTGTCCGGCCAAAGCGATCTCGGGACCCGCATGTTCGCGTCCTCGGGATCGCGTCGAAGCTCCATGATCGAGCCGGTCGCGTCCGCACCGCCGCCGTGGAACTGACGAAGGAACTCGAAGTGTTCTCGATGGACGATTGGAGACGCGTCCTCGAAGGCCTCGGTGTCCCGCGGCCCGAGGAAGCCCTCGAGTCGTTGGTCCGAGCGAACCTCGTCGCAGAGCCGAAAGAGGGCTTCTATCGAGCGGTGAGTCTCAGCCCCTAGGCGCTGCCCGTCGCTTTTCCCGTCGAAGCTCCCTCCGAATCTCCTCCGGTAACGTTCCCGGAAGGATCCTGCGGTAGACGTAGAAGTAGACGATCGAAACGAATCCGACGGACGTGGCGGCAGAAATCGCGGCAAACGGTTCGTCGACCCGAAGCAGGAAGGGGAGCAGGAACGCTCCATGGGCGAATCGTACGACGATCGCTCGCAGGAATGACCCCAACGTATCTTGCCGAGACGCCCCGAAACCAATCAGGGCGCCCGTGTCAGCGTTCGCGAGCCCCAGGCTGACCGAATATACGACCAGCAAGGAAAGGGTCTCCGGGGCGTACAGGGTGATTCGGGAAAGCCAAGCCGCCGCGACCACGCCCGACGTGGCGGCTCCGATCCCGAGTGGGACTCCATAGAACGTCGTGTCGAATCGGCCGCGATAGCTGCGGCGGTTCAGCCAGACCAATTTGAACGACTCTTCGAACAAGATGGTCGCCGCGAGAGCCGTCAGAAGAGAGGCGATGTCACTTCGAGGCAGGTTTAGCGCGAGGACGCTCGCAATCGACCCGAAGACGAGACCGACCGCGAGGCTGCCGAACACCCGGCGGTCGTCGAAGAGCGTGTGATCCACATAGGGTCGGTCGAACCGACGGAGGGACGTCCACAGAATCGCAAGGCCTGGCAAGATCCCCAGGAGGAACGCGACGAGGAAGTCCGCATCGGACGCCATGAGGACGAAGGCAAGCGGGGCCTCTACTTAAGCGCGTCTTCGTCCGGTTGTCGAGCGAAGTTCAATCGAAGGAATGACTTTATGCGCTGCGAAGTTGTAGTGCCCACATCGATGCCCGGGAAACAGGCCCGGGTCCTTTGTCCCGTCTGTCAGGAGCCAATTCCTCCCGATGAGACGGAGTGCGAGAACTGCGGGGCCTTCGTGATTGACGAGGCGGTGGTCCGCCTCAGCCGGGCCTTCGGGCTCGACCGCGACCGAGCGTTGAAACTGTTCGACGCGGGCTTCCGCCACCCCACCCAGTTGCGAGACCGGGATCCGAACCGGGTCCTCGACAAGGGCGAGGTCGGCCTCCTGTTCATCTGCACGAATTGCGGAGGGTTCGTCGCGAGCGGGGATTCGAAATGTCCCCGATGTGCGGCCGAGTTCGAACCGGAGCCCGAATCCCCCGCGGCGGTGGAAGAAGAGGACATCATTGACCTCGTCCTCTGTCCCGTGTGCGGAGCCGACAACGATCCGGACCTGCGAGAATGCGAAATCTGTGGGGAACCCCTCAAGTCAGGGGCAGAGCCGATCGTGGAGGCTGCTCCGCCACCACCGGTCAAGCCCTTCGCACCGAAGGTCCCGCAACCACCGAAGCCGACGGAAAGGGCCGATTATCGATTTCGGGAACCGGAGCGTCGCGTCCCTGAACCCGCCCGATGGCCGCCCACCCCAAGGGCACCGCCTCCCGTGATCCCCAAGCCTGTCCCCAGGCCGATGCCGACCAAGCCGACCGCGATGCCGAGCCGGCCTCCGGTCCAATCCCCTCGCGCCCCTGTCAGACCGCCGGAACCGGCGCCTCTCCAAAGGGCGCCCTCGGTCACGAGGCCGCCATCCCGGCCCGCCCAGACAACGGCGGTCCGGCCCGCTCCTGCTCCCCCGCGGCCTGCCGCGCGGCCACCGGTCGCGATCCAAGAGAAGAGGAAGCCATTTCCCCCCACTCGATCTCCAGCGGCTTTCCCTCCGCGTCCGGCTGTGCCGACCCCTTCCGGGCGGTTAAAACCGTTGCCGCAGAAGGTCCGGGAGCCTTCGCGGCTCCAAATTTCCCCCGAGACGTTCGCCGGATTCGTCCTCGCCGCAGGAGCCGGGCTCCTCCTGGCGGGGACCCTCCATCAGAGGCTCGTGGGCGCGGGAATCGCCGTGTTCTTGGCCGCCCTGAGCAAGTACATCGCGGACGGGTTCCGCCGACACACGCTTCGATCGCCGGGCGAGCTCGAGTCCGATGTCCTCGTCGTCGGAATCGTCCTGGGAGCCTTGGCCCCGTTCTTCCGGGCCGACGCCGCCCTGGCCGGCATTTCGCTCGCGCTCGGGAGCGCGGCCTGCCTCGCATGGCTCACCCGCCGCCTTGTCCGGACTCCGCAACGGGTCCTTGTGGCGGGCGCCAGCGCCGTCGCGCTGGCGTTCCAGGGGTTGGTCACGTACCTCGATTCGTCGTACGCGACGACGCAGGTGTGGTTGGTGGGCATCCTGGCCACGATGCCGTGGCCAGCCGCCGTGGCGTCGATGGAAATCCTACGCCGGCAAAACGTGAACGTGCTGCGGCGTCAGGTCGTCCGGGCGGAGCAGAATGTCGAACGGAGAAACTACGAGCAATCCCTCGCCGAGTACGACCGGGCGATCGCATCGACCGCCGCCGACGTTCCGGGCGCCGAGGTCCCCTGGTACGGCAAGGGCGCGACCTTGATCCTCCTCGGGCGGTACGACGAGGCCTTGCGGGCGATCGACCGAGCCCTCGATATCAACCCCCGTAACGAGGTCGCATGGGTGAACAAGGGGAACGCGCTCGCCCGGATGGGCCGGCCCGTCGACGCCCTGCGGGCCTTCAACGCCGCGATCAAGGTGAATGCACTGTACGAGGTCGCCTGGAACAACAAAGGGAACG
>VBMR01000038.1 GCA_005878325.1 Methanobacteriota archaeon
CGTAGGGGATTACTACCGCGCTCGTAAGAACGAGTGGAGGAGTCAAAGATGGCAGGGCCCAGTCTGTACGAACGGCTCGGAGGAGTCTACGCCGTTGCCGCGGTCGTGGACTACTTCAGCGACCAGTTAGTGGAGAAGCGCACGATCGAGAAGAACGTCCCCATCAAGGAATGGAATGCGAAGAAAGCCGCATATCGGTTGCCGGGACTCAAGTTCCTGCGGACCCTGTGGGTCTGCGCGATTTCCGGGGGACCGTTCCAATACACGGGCAAAGCGTTGGGCGACGCGCACTTCGATTTCATGCTCACGCCGTCCGAATTCGACGAGGTTTCCAAGGTCCTTGCCGAGTCCCTCGATCACTTCAAGGTGCCGAAGCGCGAAAAAGAGGAAGTGTTGGCCGCCTTCGAAGCCTACAAGCCCGCAGTCACGGCCGGCTCCATCCTCCGGTAGCCACGTCCGAAGGTCCTCTCGATAGGATCGACGGACGTGGCCGCCGGGAAGGAGGGGTTCCAGCATGCCACCTCGTGCCACGAAAGGGTTATCGTCCGCGATGCGGCTTTGGCACACGGTGTCGCGATGGCTGCCCTCCCGTCCTACTTGAAATTGAAAGTGGACCACAAAACCGTCCTCTGCCGTGATCTCGAGACGTACCGCTCCCTGCGCGATTTCCTCTTGAACAGTGGCTACAAGTCTGTCTACGAAACGGAACGGGTCGGGGAGGAGAAGACCGCCATGGCGACCTTTGCATGCCTCAGCCCCCTCACCGGGGAGCGGCTTGCGGTCGTCCTGGGGCTGAGCGCGCCGGGAGAGGTGTCTCACGCGCAGGCGCCGTTCGCGTACGGCTTCGCGGGCAAGCGGCAGGAGGACGCGCGGACGTACATGCAGCACCTGGCCCTCCGGACCACGGACATCGAGAAGCTGCGGTCGTATCTCGAGTCCAAGGGGGCCGAGTTCCTGACGCCGATCTACAAGGACAAGGATTCCTTCGGGCCCCTCCTGCAATCCTTCACCCGCGAGCTGTTCGACGACGAATGGTTCTTCATCGAATTCGTCCAGCGCGACTACGACGCGGAGAAGGCCGGGCCGGGCGGCACTCAGTTCGTTCAGAACACGGTCCGATCCCTGTACGTCTCGAAGCAGGAAGAATTCCGCGAGTGGGAGAAGAACCGCACAAAGCGGAAGTTCCTCGATGGCGTGCCGGAGAAGGAACGGACGAAGCTGCTGCGGGACATCCTGACGAACGCGGAGCCGAAAGGATACGTCGAGACCGTCGCCCCGATCTCGCGGAATGTCCGACTGACGTGACGAGGGACTGAGGTCGCAGTCCGGTCGAAAGGGTCTTCCCCTCCGATGTCTGTGCGTGGGATCGTGGCCAGGAAGATCCGGGAACAGCGCGAGTGTCCGAGGGATTGGACGCCGTTGCAGAGGGAGCGTCGGCAGGCACACCTGCGATCGGTCGAGGTCGACGTGTGTCCGACCTGCAAGGGCCTGTTCCTCGACAAACGGGAAATCCGGACCCTGACCGGAAGCAGTGACCTGAACAAGCTCCTGACCCGCTACCTCGGGCTCGACTCGGACAGCCAGCTGGTGTGTCCGAACTGCGGCGGACTCATGGACGGCGAGGACGCGGGGAACGTCCGGGTCGACGTGTGCCTGGACTGCAAGGGCGTCTGGCTCGACTCAGACGAGCTCGAACGCCTGGCATCGATGGACGATGCAGAGTTCCGCCATTTCACGCCCGAGAAAATTGAGGAGATCCTGAAGGCCCAGGAGATTCACCGCGAAGAACGAGTGAAAGCCGTCCGCTCGTTATTCCGGGGCCTTCGGAGAGGGTGAGCCCGGCACGAGTCGGAGGGCTCACGATTGCGACGACCGCATCCTCCGGAGGGCTTCCTCCAGGTCCGCGTCCGTGTTCACGTCCAAGAACGAGTCCAAATCGGGATCAATGGAACGGAGGTCCGCTTCCCCCACGAATGCCGCGTCGAGTTGGTCGACCAAAGCGGATGGAGACGCAATGGCCCTCGGCCCGTGGAGGACGCGAAGGACCGCTCCCCTCCGGTACACGGCCCGGACGGGATCGAAGACATCGAGGCGAGGGACGGCGGCCTCGTGGTCCCCGATCGCGCGGAGGAGCATTCGATACAGATCGGTCCGGAGTAAGGGCGCGTCGCAAGGCGCCACGAGGATCCGCTCTCCATGAGCGACCTCTACGCCGCGAGCGATGCCTTCGATTGGCCCGGTCGACTTCCGAAGGTCGACGACCGTGCGGGCCTCTGGCACCTCCTCTTGGATTGCGTCGGCCATTGCCGGGTCGGCAACGGAGACGATAATCTCCGTCGCGAGGGGAGCAAGGGCATCGACCACTCGCCTCGCGATCGTCTTGCCTGCGACGTCCTCAAGGGCCTTCGGCCGGCCGAAACGGCGGGAGGAGCCACCGGCGAGGACCAGGGCCGTCTCCATGATGCGGAGGAACGCGAGCGGCCTTGAAAAGGCGCGGTCCGACCCCACCGAGGGAAGGGCAGATAAACTCCAGTCGCTTCCACCGCTCGTCCCGACGGTCGGGTGGGCAACGGCGCCTATGACGGATAGCGAACGGAATTTCGTGCGCGGCCGGGGCTCGTATGTGGGCGACCTCGTCCTCCCGCGCATGCTCCACCTGAAGATCGTGCGGAGCATCTATGCGCGGGCACGCCTCGTCGCCGTCAAGGCCCCGATCTCGGGCCGCGACATCTCGGCCAATATGTCCTCGGTCGGAGAAGGAGCCGAGGGCGGCACCGGGCAGGTGCCCTTCCCGGCGTTGGCGAGGGACCGCGTCAATTATGTCGGGCAGCCGATCGCTGCGGTCCTCGGCGAGTCCGAAGCCCGGGCAGAGGACCTGCTCGATAGCGTGGACATCGAATACGAGCCTCTCAAGCCGATCGTGGATCCGGAGGAAGCACTGCACGCGGAGCCGATCCATCCGGGGACCACGACGAACGTCTTCGTCGACGCGCGCGCTGGAAAGGCGTTTCGGAATCCACCCAGCCCCGTCGTCCTGGAGGATCTCCTCACGAATGAGCGGGTCGTCCCGAACCCGCTGGAGCCGCGCGGCGTCGTCGTCGATTGGGACGGACACCGGCTCACCGTATACGCCTCGACGCAATCCGTCACGAGCTTCCGGGAGGGTTTCCAGGAAGCATTCAAGTTGCCCGCGAACGCCGTCCGCGTCATGCAAATGGACACCGGCGGTGCCTTCGGATCGAAAGGCGGCATGTATCCGGAATATGTCGTCGCCGCGCACGTGGCGATGCGAGAGCGCCGACCCGTGAGGTGGATCGAGACCCGATCGGAGCATCTGCAGGCCACCGAGCACGGCCGCGGCGCCCGCGCTCGCATGACGATCTTCGCGGATCGGAGCGGCCGCGTCCAAGCCCTTCGCGGGGACCTCCTCGTCGACGGAGGCGCGTACTCCGCCGGCATGGGCTCCTTCGCCCCCGCGTGGATCGGCTATCAGCTCACAGGGCCGTATGCGATCCCGAAGGTCTCGATCGAGGCCCGGGCCGTCTTCACGAACAAGGTCCCTTCCGGTCCGTACCGCGGCGCCGGCCGGCCCGAAGCCGCCTTTTTCATCGAGCGGATGATGGACCTCCTCGCGGACGAACTCGGTCGTGACCCGGTGGACG
>VBMR01000039.1 GCA_005878325.1 Methanobacteriota archaeon
CGACGATGTCCTCCGGGGTCTGCCGCAGGCCCGTGTAGATGACCTCCATTCCCGCGTCGCGCAAGGCCCGTGCGACGACCTTCGCCCCGCGGTCGTGGCCGTCCAGACCCGGCTTCGCGATCAGGACGCGGATCTTCTTCGCGATCGGGACCACCTCAGTACAGGAGCGGCTCTTCGTAGGCGCCAAAGATTTCGCGCATGACGTCGCAGATCTCGCCCAGGGTCGCCTTCGCGCGGACGGCGTCGAGGAGGAACGGCATCGTGTTGTCGTTCGATTCGCAGGCTTTCCGAAGGCGGTCGAGGGCCGCTGCGTGCTTCTTCTTGTCCCGCGTTCGACGGAGCTTGCGGAGCCGCTCCAGCTGCGCCCGGAGCGATGCGTCCGGGACCCGGAACTGCTCGAAGTCCGGCTGCTCGTCCACGGTGAAATCATTCACCCCGACGATGATCCGTTCCTTGTCCTCGATCTCCCGCTGGTACCGGTAGGCGGAGTTCGCGATCTCCTGCTGGAAGAACCCTTTTCGGATGGCCGGGATGACGCCTCCGAGGCCTTGGATGCGGTCGAAGTAGCGGTACGCTTCCTCCTCGAGCTCGTCCGTCAGCGCCTCCAAGAAGTACGAGCCCCCGAGCGGGTCGACCGTGTTCGCGATGCCGCTCTCGTGCGCGAGGATCTGCTGGGTCCGCAGCGCGAGGCGCGCGGCCGCCTCATTGGGGACCTGGAACGCTTCGTCGTACGCGTTCGTATGGAGGGATTGGGCGCCGCCGAGGACCGCGGCTAGGGCCTGTGTCGTCGTCCGGACGATGTTGATCTCCGGCTGCTGCGCGGTAAGGCTGACTCCCGCGGTCTGCGCATGGAACCGGAGGACCCAGGACCGCGGGTTCTTCGCGCCGAATGTGTCCCGCATTTCCCGCGCCCAAATCCGGCGGGCCGCCCGGTACTTCGCGATCTCCTCGAAGAGGTCGTTGTGCGCGTTGAAGAAGAAGGAAAGTCGGTTCGCGAACTCGTCGACCTTGAGGCCGCGCTCGATCCCCCATCGCACATACTCCATGCCGTTCGCGAGGGTGAAGGCCAGCTCCTGGCCCGCGGTCGCGCCCGCTTCCCGGATGTGGTAGCCGCTGATCGAAATCGTGTTCCACAAAGGCACCTGCTTCGTGCCGAACTCGAACATGTCGACGACGAGCCGCATCGAAGGCTCCGGAGGAAAAATCCACTCCTTCTGGGCCTGGTATTCCTTCAGGATGTCGTTCTGAATCGTCCCGCGCAGGCCGGAGAACGGCGCGCCCTGGACCTCCGCCATGGCCAAGTACATCGCCCAGATGGCCGACGCGGGGCTGTTAATCGTCATCGAGGTGCTCACTTGCCCGACGTCGATGCCGGAGAACAGAATCTTCATGTCCTCGAGGGAGGAGATTGCGACCCCGCAAGTTCCGAACTCCCCTTTCGCCTCCGGAGCGTCCGTGTCGTACCCGTAGAGGGTCGGCATATCGAAAGCGACGCTGAGGCCCGTCTCGCCGTGTCGGAAGAGATACTTGAACCGCCGGTTCGTGTCCTCCGCGCCTCCGAAACCGGCGAACATGCGCATCGTCCACAGCCGTCCGCGGTACATCGTCGGATGAATGCCGCGGGTGAAGGGAAACTCGCCGGGCCGGCCGAGCCTCTCGGCATCGGCCTTGCCGGTCGAATCGAGGGGCGTGTACAGACGTTTCACAGGCCGACTCGACGTCGTCCGAAATTCCGAGCGCCGCTCGGGGAGGTTGTCCAGGGCGGCCCGCAGGACGGTGTCCTCCCATCGTTTCAGCGCGTCTCGGAGGACTTTCCGATCGTCCTCTCCCATAGAACCCTCGGGGACTTTCTAACGGTCCGTCCCTATAAGATGGTTACGAAACGGACGTTCCGGCAGACTACTCGTTGGAGGTCGACTCGACGATCGTCTTCGCGAGGCCTTGGAAGGCCTGCTCGACATTGTCCCCGGTCTTCGCCGACGTGTAGAGGATGGGGCATTCGTACGACCGCAGGATGCTCGTCGCGTCCTCCGGATTCACCTCGCGCCGCTGGGTCAGGTCGGTCTTGTTCCCGAGGGCGTACACGGGAACCGGCCCCACGGAATCCCGCACCCCGTCGACCCACTTCGTCAGGTCGCGGAGCGACTGCGCGCGGGTCACGTCGAACACCGCGAGGACGCCCTTCGCCCCGTGGAAGTACGCTTCCTTGAACAACTGGAGAAACGTCCGCTTGCCCATGATGTCCAGGATCATCATGTCGACCTGGACCGGGCGGCCGGCCGTGGACCCGAGGGCGACCGTCTTCTTCGAGACGACCGCGCCGAGCGTGCGAATGTAGGACTCGTCGAAGGCCCCGGATACGAATCGGTGGATCAGGCTCGTTTTGCCCACCCCTTCCTCGCCGACGAGGCAGATCTTGAACTTGTAGGTCTTCGATTCCGTGTCCATCGTCGGCTTCCGCATCATAATGGGCCGACAACCCGGCAAGGGGGTTATCAAGCCAGCGGCCCGATTTTCAGTTTCAGGAACGCGCTTGCTCGAACCCCTCGATGTCGGTGATCGCACCGACCCGGGACTTTTTCGGCTTGAGCCGCGGTCGGACGGAGACGCCGACCTTGGCGCGCTCCGGCGGCATGAGGAGACGATGCACGAGGCCCCCTCGGATCCCACGGAAGGTGACGAAGGCCCAGACCTCGGGGGTGGCGAGCGGGGCGCCCAAACGGTCCATGTGGGCCACCGTCACCGCGGCGACCTGGCCCTCCTTCGGGACGTCGACGAAATCCGTCAGCTCCGCGAAGCAGTCCTCGCAGAAGATCCGCGGCGGCAGGTAGTCGAGCCCGCAGGCGGTGCACCGCGCGGCGAGGAGCCGTCCGTCGTCCCGCAGGGCGACGAAGAAGCGCTCCCCCGCGAGGCCCGACGTGTAGATGTAGTCCGCCTCCAGGTTGCCCTCCCAGTGCCGGAGGCGTCGCGTGTCCGTCGTCCGCTCGAGGAACGTCATCCTTCGCCCTCCCGGAGCGGACGGAAGTAGCGGATGTCGAGGACGCTCCCGCGCCGTTCCTCCGACGGCTTCCACGCGGCCTTCACGCGCATCCCGATCCGGATCTCGTCCTTCGTCATCTCGCCGAAGTAATGCATCATCCCCATCTTGGGCGACGCCCCATCGAGGCTCACGACGCCCACGAGGATCGGTTCCTGAATCCGGCGGGCGTCCGTGTCCAAGTAGGAGACGGAGAACGTTTCGATCGTCCCGGTGTCCCGAATCGGGGTCCACGTGTCCGTCGGCCGGAAACACCCCTCGCAAAACATCCGCGGCGGGAACAACACTCGTTTGCAGGAGTGACAGGTCCGTGCGACGAGCCGGCCGTTCCGCATCTCCTCGAGGAACCGCGACATCGCCTCGCCCGCGGCCCAGGAATACTTCGCGTTCGGACGGAACCGCGTCTGTGTGACTTTTCCTTCGAGGAGATCCGCCGCACCGAGCTCCACGCCCGGCCATTTCTTGGTGCGCTCCGTCATGCGGACATCACCACGACGCAGCCGTATTGCATGAGATCGCCCCAGGCCTGCGCCACGCCGGTGTGGACCTCGTGGGGGATTTGTCGTTTCCCCGCTTGACCCGTCAGCTGCCAGAACAGCTCCCCGGTCTTCATCCCCATCGTTGCGGCGATCGGGTTTCCGACGCCGAGGAGGCCTCCGGAGGGACAGACGGGCAATTTGCCGTCTCGTTCCGTGACGCCTTCTC
>VBMR01000040.1 GCA_005878325.1 Methanobacteriota archaeon
CGATGGTCTTGGAACTCGACGATCGTCGGCTCGGTCCCTGGCTCGAAGATCAACGTCTCGCGATTCCACAGATGGATCTTGCGGTAGACCGCCGTTCCGTCGGGACCGCACGCGAATGCGGAATCGTAGAAGGCGCCCTTGTCGCGCTCCGCGAATCCGCCGACGATCAAGCGTCCGGTCCTCCGAGCGACGTCCTCGATGGGCTGGAGGGCGGACCGCGAATCGACGTATGGCTTGGCGTCCTCGCGGTCCTCATACATGTAGCCGCAACTCGCCAGCTCAGGGAACACGATGACATCCGCGTGGACGCTTTCCGCCCAGGCTCGCATCCTCTCCCAGTTCGGTTCCGTCGCGCGGAACGTGGGGGTGAATTGGACCAACCCGATCTTCACAGATCCGGCGAAACCGCGAAACGCCTCATAAAGCACGGGCTTTCAACGGCCGCAGGCACGCCGATCCACCGGGCGTTCGCAAAGGTCTATTATCCCACGCCAGGTTCCGGCCTCGTGGGTTGTCGGCCTTCGCCTCGGGCCTGAGCCGCTTCGCGCATCGGCCGGCCAGGTGAGGTCTGCGTACCCGCATCGGGGACGGGGGCGTGGTTCGACGGTAGAGGCGTCCATCGGAGCGGTCGCCGAGCAGGCGGTCTTCGCTCGGAAGACGAGTGGGCTGGTCAAGGAACTGGGGGCGTTCGAGTCCTTCTCGATCAACCTGATCTCGCTCGGACCCGGGCCTGCGTACGGCCTGTTCCTCGTCGTCCTGCTCTTCGTGACCGGCGCGAACCTGATGCAGGCGACCCTGCTCGCGGCGCTGGCGGGAATCCCCGTCCTCGCCGCGTATGCGATCATGGCGATCGAGATGCCGCGATCCGGAGGCGAGTACGTCTACGCGTCCCGCCTCCTCCATCCCTACCTCGGCTTCGTGGGCGGGCTGTCGCGCATCCTGAACGCGGCGGTCTATGCCGCCATCCTGCCGTACTGGTTCGTCATCTTCTCCCTGGGCCCCGGCCTCGCGAGCTGGGGATCCGTCGTCGGCGATGCGGGCCTGACGAGCCTCGGGAGCAGCCTCACGACGAACCCGGCTTGGATCGTGGCGATCGGCGAGATCCTGACGCTCGCCCTGATGGGCCTCTGGATCCTCATGAAGCCGCGCCTCGCCTTCCGGATTTTCTCGGCCCTCCTGTTCCTCGAGCTCGCGGGCCTGATCGTGGCCTTGGGACTGCTCTTCGCGGCCGGCCACACGGGCTTCGTGAACGCCGTCAACGGATTCATGGCATCCCAGGGTTACGCGGGCAACTATTACGACGACGTCGCGGCGTACGGCCAAGGCCTCGGAGCGTACGGCTCGGATTTCGGGAACACGCTAATCTTCGTGCCGCTCGTCTTCGCCTTCTACTACATGTTCGGCGGCGCGCCGTCGTACATCGCGGGCGAATTTCGTCGCACCGCGCGGAGCGTCAGCAAGGGAATCGCGGTCTCCTTTGTCCTTTCCGTGGCCTTCGCGGCCGCGATCGTCTACGCGTTCGAATCCATCGTGGGCATGGACTTCTTGAACGGGTCCGTCGCCCTCTCGACGTACCTCTTCGAGGGCTCGGCGGATCGGCGAGTCCTCCCCTTCGCCTCCGGCCTCACGTCGTTGCCCAACTTCGTCGCGGGCGGCAACCCGATCCTCCTGGGGATCATGTTTCTCGGCTCTCTATCCTGGTACGCCCTGTGGATCATCCTGGGGCTGTACATCTTCTCCCGGTACTCTCTGAGCTTCTCGCTCGACCGGCTCTTCCCGGCCTGGATGAGCAGCGTCACGCGGCGGACCCACCAGCCGTGGGCCGGCATCGTCGTCGTCTCTGTGATCGGGGCCATCCTGCTTCCGCTGGTCACCTTCTATTACAAATCCGCGTACGAGCCGCTCGTGTTCCTGCTCTTTTTCCTCCCGATGGTGACCGTCGCGCTGATGTCCCTGTCCCTCATCCGTCTGGGTCTGCAAAAGCATCGGCCGTTGTACGCGGTCACGGGCGCGGCTTCGTTCCTCGTGACCGTCGGGTCGGCGTACTTGGTGTCCACCTTGCCCCTCCTCGGAGAGGCCGCCGGTTTCACTCTGACGAACCAGTTCACGAGCTATGTGTCGATCCTCCTGGTGTTCGTCGGCGCCGCCATCTGGTACGCGGTCGCGCGAAGTTTCCATATTCGGCGGCACGGGGTCGACATCGCCATGGCGTTCAAGGCGCTCCCTCCGGACTGAGCGGGTCGTACCCGTGACCGAGCCCCTGGACGGTGCGACCTCACCGCGGTTCGCCCAAGTCGCGACGTTCGCGCGCCTTCCCTTGCAACGCCAATTCGGCCCGGCGAAGAGCGTGTTCCTCGGCATCCCTTGGGACGATGCGACCTCCTATCGGAGCGGGGCCCGCGAGGGACCGTCGGCGATCCGCCATGCGTCCCGGCTCGTCCGGCCGTACAACATGTTCGCCGACGTCTACCCGTTCCGGATCCTCGACACGGTCGATGCGGGCGACGTGGACCCGGTCCCCGGCTACACGGAGGACACGTTCGCGCGGATCGAGTCCGCCCTGCGGCCGATGTTCGCCGCGGATGTCGTGCCGTTCATCGCGGGCGGGGACCACTCCGTGACCTTGCCCGTCCTGCGGGCCCGCAAAGCGGCGGGAAAGGAACCCGTGAGCCTGCTCCACTTCGACGCCCACTTCGACACCTGGGAAGCCTATTGGGGCGGCAAACGGTACACGCACGGGACCTGGGTCAAGCGCGCGTACGAGGAAGGGCTCATCGCCCGCGGCCAGGTGTTCCAAGTGGGAATCCGCTCTTCTCTGTATTCCGACGAGGACGTCCGGAACAACGCGGCGATCGTGGACCGAACGTTCTCCTCGGAGGACGTCGACGCCCAGGGGAACCGGGCGATCATGGACCGGGTCCTCGAGTCGGTCCGGGACCACCCTCTCTATGTGTCCGTGGACATCGACGTGCTCGATCCCGCGTATGCGCCCGGGACCGGCACGCCGGAGTCGGGAGGGCTCACGAGCCGCGAGATGATCCATTTCCTCCGCGAGCTCCACCGGGCGAACCTCGTCGGATTCGACCTCGTCGAGGTCGCGCCGCAGTACGACCACATGGGGCAGATCACGGCCCTCGCCGCGTCCAACCTCATCTACGAAGGGATGTGCGCGTTGGCCAAACATCGATCCGCGGGCGTCCGCCCCTAGCGGATCTCGTCCACCGGCTCATACCACGGTTCTCGCGTGCCCTTCGCGCGACGTTTCTCCCATCGCCGTGTTTTCGGACAGTCGTGGAGGAACGACCGATATCCTCGAAGACGCTCCACGACGAGACCGCGATCCGCCTCGCTGAATGACATCGGGAGAGCGCCGATCGTCTCGGCCGCGGCCCCGAGGTTCAGATCC
>VBMR01000041.1 GCA_005878325.1 Methanobacteriota archaeon
CCGGGAGGACATGATGTCCGTCCTCGTGTTCGTCCGGACGAAGCGGCGCGCGGACCGCGTCGCCCGCCAGGTCGGCGCGGCGGGCTTCGAGGTCGCCCGGATCCACGGAGACCGCAGCCAGGGGCAGAGGGAGACAGCACTCGCGGGGTTCCGGAGCGGACGGCATCAGGTCCTGATCGCGACGGACGTCGCGGCCCGCGGCATCGACGTCGAGGGCATCTCCCATGTCATCAACTACGATGTCCCCGTCGTCCCGACAGACTACGTGCACCGGGTCGGGCGGACCGCACGTATGGAGGCCGCGGGCGAGGCTCTCACCTTCGTGACGCCGGAGGATGAAGGCGACCTGCGAGGGATCGAGCGGGCCCTCGGCCGGACGATCCCCCGGGTCACGCTCCCGGATTTCGACTACCGCGCGCCGCCGCCTCCAAGGGTTCGTGGGCACGAAGGCGGGCGATCCTCAAGACCGCAGCGGAGAGGGAGCCGGAGACCGCCCCGCCGGTACTGACCCTCCGCTCGATATCGCCAAGGCCCTACGAGGCGCTGTCGCTTCGGAAGTTATCGCTAAGTAACGATAACAGCTGATCCAAGTCGGATTCCGATGGAGCGGGCGTCTAGTCCTCAGATGCCCGGAGATGGGCGAGCACATCGGCCGCATTCCGATCCGACGGGAACACGGGATAGAAGACCTTCTCGATTCGAGCGCCCCGATTCAGAAGGGTCAGTCGCTTGATATATCTCCGACCCTCGAAGGTGAAGGTCGGCAGCCGGAGGGCCTCGACGAAGGTGAACGCGGAATCGCTCAAGAGTTCGTACGGAAGCTGGAGCCGTTCGACGGCTTCTCGTTGCCATTCCGTTTCGTCCCCGCTGAGGCCGTACACAGTCGCTCCGAGCTGCGCCAATTCGGAATAACGATCGCGGAACGCGCACGACTGAGGCGTACATCCCCGTGCCCCGGGATCGCATCCCATGTCGCCGGCGTCGGCGCATCCGGCCGTCCGGTGTGAGGATAGCAAAAGATGACGCTGAGCCCGGGCAACCGCGAGACGTCCACCGTTCGTCCCGACGTCGAGGCAAGCCTGACCGACGGAAGCCGGCTCCCGGCGAGGTGATCGCACGCGCCGTCGTCGACAGGGACCGGCAGATTCGGGGGTAGATCGGCGGGTCGAGGCGACTTCACGTCGAACCCAACGGGACGGGGACATAAATTCCTTCGGGACACGTTGCCTTTTCATGCCAGGCGAAACGGCCTCCGGGTAGTGGAGTGGGTGCCCCACCCGTCCCTAAACCGAGCGTTTATTATTCGAAGGAATTTTCGCGTCGGCTCGGACGTCGTAAGGGTCGGCTGCGTCCTGCGACGGAGGAAGGGAATGTCCATGGACTTCGAGAAGATCGGTGTGTTCTACCTGGGGCGGTCGTACGACCTGGCGAAGGGAGCGCTCAACGAGGATCTGGTCCTCTATGACTCGCGGGACCTCGTGACCCACGCCGTGTGCATTGGCATGACGGGCAGCGGCAAGACGGGCCTGTGCATCAGCCTGATCGAAGAAGCGGCGATCGATGGCATCCCGGCAATCGTGATCGATCCGAAGGGCGACCTGCCGAACCTCCTCCTGACATTCCCCGACCTTCGGGCCGAAGATTTCCGTCCGTGGATCAACGAGGAGGACGCCCAGAGGAAAGGCCTCTCGCCGGACGAATATGCGCGGCAACAGGCGGACCTCTGGAAGAACGGATTGGCGCAATGGGGAGAGGACGGCGAACGCATCCGGCGGCTCAAGGCCGCCGCGGACTTCGCCATCTACACACCCGGCAGTACCGCAGGAATTCCCGTCTCGATCCTGAAGTCCTTCGCCTGCCCCGACGCCGCGACGCTCGGGGACAGCGAGTTCCTCCGGGAACGCGTCGCGACGACGGCGACGAGTCTCCTCTCCCTCCTCGGCATCGAAGCGGACCCGATCCGAAGCCGGGAGCACATCCTGATCTCGACGATCCTGGACGACGCATGGAGGAAGGGACAGGACCTCGACCTGGGGAAGTTGATCGAATGCATCCAGACCCCGCCCGTGTCACGCATCGGCGTCCTCGACATCGAGTCCTTCTATCCGTCCAAAGAGCGGTTCGAGTTGGCGATAGCCCTGAACAACCTACTGGGCGCGCCCGGCTTCTCGACGTGGTTGGAGGGCGAGCCCCTGGACATCGGCGCGATCCTCCACACGCGGGAGGGGAAGGCCCGCGTCGCGATCTTCTCGATCGCCCACCTCTCCGACACGGAGCGCATGTTCTTCGTGACCCTGCTCCTGAACCAGACCCTTGGCTGGATGCGGTCCCAGCCCGGAACCGGGAGCTTGCGGGCGATCCTCTATATGGATGAGGTCTTCGGATACTTCCCTCCGGTCGCGAACCCGCCCTCCAAGCCGCCGCTCCTCACCCTGTTGAAGCAGGCGCGGGCCTTCGGCCTGGGCGTCGTCCTCGCCACGCAGAATCCCGTCGACTTGGACTACAAAGGCCTCTCGAACGCGGGCACGTGGTTCCTCGGGCGCCTGCAAACGGAACGGGACAAGGACCGTGTCCTCGAAGGGTTGGAAGGGGTCGCGGCCGGGGCCGCGGTGAAGTTCGACCGGCAGGAGATGGGGGAGACTCTGGCTGGGCTGGGTCAGCGCGTCTTCCTGATGAACAACGTCCATGCGGATGGCCCGACCGTGTTCCAATCCCGCTGGGCTCTGTCCTACCTGCGGGGGCCTCTCACTCGGAACCAGATCAAGACCCTCATGGACCCTGTGAGGCCTTCGGTCCCGCCTGTGGTCGAAGGCAGGGGCCCCGTCACGGTCTCGCCCCAAATGCCCGGTGGCATCGGAACCGGTGCGACGGTCGCCCGGACCCGACCCATCCTTCCGCCGGACGTCGCCCAGTTCTTCGTTCCCCTCCGCGGGACCCGCCCGGCGGGCTGCGAGCTATCCTATCAGCCGAAGGTGCTCGGCGCCGCGACCGTCCGATTCACGGACCCGAAGGCGTCCATCGACCAGACGGAGGAGCTTGCTCTCGCCGCCACGATTGCGGGGGAGCCGGACCCCGTTCGATGGGACGGTGCGGAACGAATCGAGGTAGCGATGTCCGACTTGGAGAGTGCACCCGGCGAGGGCGCTTCGTTCTCGGAACTCCCGGCCGCGGCGGGGAGGGCCGCCCGCTACGACGGTTGGAAACGGGACTTGGAGACGTGGATCTACCAGACTCATAAGCTCGATGTCCTCAGGAGTCCGAGCCTCAAGGAATTCTCCCGACCGGACGAGTCGGA
>VBMR01000169.1 GCA_005878325.1 Methanobacteriota archaeon
ATCGTGAAGCGCATCTACGACCGGGTCATGGCGGAACCCAAGGTCCAGTTCGCCTACCCGCACGTCCAGTTCGTGCCTTCGCAGCCCGAGGCGGCGGAGCAAACGAAACCGGGCGAGAAACCGAAGGAGTTCGAACGTCAGAAGGACCTGGACCGTCCGAAGGAAAAGGTCCCGATCGCCCGATGAGGAAGAGACCACCGCATCCTTTATAGGACGTCCCTCTCTCTGCGCGTCCGTGGCCGGCCCGTTTCGCACACTGACGTCGATCGGGCCGAAAGATCATGGGGCCCAGGCCACACTTGGAGGATGGGTCGAGGACGTCCGGAATCTCGGCGGTATCGCGTTCCTGATCGTTCGACAGCGGGCGGGGACGTTCCAGGCGACCGTGAAGAAGAAGTCGGACGAGGACCTGTTCAACCGGGCCTCGAAGGTCGTCCGGGAGAGCGTCGTCGCGGTCCGCGGCACCATCCAACGGAACCCCGAGGTGCGGAACGGGTGGGAGCTCGTCGCGGCGGCAATCGACGTCCTCAGTCCCGCGGCGGTCCCGCTCCCCCTGCCCGTAGCGGACAAGGTCGGGGCGGACATGGACACCCGGTTCGACAACCGCACATTGGATCTCCGGAAGCCGGGAGTCCGCGCGATCTTCCGGATCCGCTCGATCGTGACCTCCGCCCTCCGGTCGTACCTCGCGGGCCAGGAGTTCGTCGAGGTGCACACCCCGAAGCTCGCCGGCGCGGGCGCGGAAGGAGGCGCGACCCTCTTCACGACGGACTACTTCGGGCGCAAGGCGTACCTGAGCCAGAGCCCGCAGCTGTACAAGCAAATGCTCATGTCGACCGGCTTGGACCGGGTCTACGAAATCGCGCCTGCGTTCCGGGCGGAGCCCTCCGACACCGTGCGCCACGTGACGGAGTTCACGTCCTTCGACGCCGAGGTCGCGTGGATCGAGCGTCAGGAAGATTTCTTTCCCTTTCTTGAGGGCGCGATCGCACACGCGGTGGAGCGGGTCCGATCCGAGGCGAAGGCGGAGTTGGAGGCGCTCCAGGTCACCCTCAAGGAGGTGCGCATCCCGTTCCGACGGCTCGACTACTCAGAGGCCCTCGAACTCCTGCGAGGCCGCGGAAAACGATTGCGGGCGGGCGACGATATCGACACAGAGGCTGAGAAGCTCCTCGGCGCGGCGATGCAGGAGCAGGGGCATGAGATCTACTTTCTGACCGGCTACCCGACCGCGATCAAGCCTTTCTACGTCATGGCAGACGCCGAGGAGCCGGATGTGTCGTATTCGTTCGACCTCGAATACAAGGGAGACGAGATGGCGTCGGGCGGGCAGCGGGAGCATCGGTACGACGTACTCCTCGCGAAGATGAAAGAAAAGGGCCTGAACCCGGAGAACTTCGAGTTCTATCTGAAGGCCTTCCGGTACGGCATGCCGCCCCACGGAGGGTGGGGATTCGGGCTGGACCGGTTCGTGCAGAAGCTCCTGGACCTGCCGAACATCCGCGAGGCGATCCTGTTTCCGCGGGACCGCACCCGATTGGTTCCCTAGGGACGCGGGACGGCCCGAGCAAGTCTTTTGTAGCCGGGTTGTTGATTCCCTTCCTCGGTTTCAGGGGAGTGGGCCAACGAAGGAATTCAAGGTTTTTGTGGCGGACAAGCCGGGGGAGCTCGCGCGGGTGACGGAGGCGTTGGCCAACGCGGCCGTGAACATCCGGGCGATCGCGAGCGAGACGAAGCAAGAGACCTCCTTCCTACGCATCGTGACCTCCGATGTGACCACGACGGAGAAAGCGCTCGCCCAGACGGGCCTCAAGTACGACTTGAGCGATATCATGGACCTGGAGCTTCTGGACCGACCCGGGGAGCTCGCGAAGGTTGCGCGACGGCTCTCCCGCGCGGGGATCAACGTCCATTCGATCTACATCCTCGGCTCGAAGAACGGCCGGACCGAAATCGCCCTCGTCGTGGACGACCCGGGTAGGGCCAAGGCCGCACTGAAGTAGTCGATTCGACGACGCCGCGACCGACCATCATTATCCTGGACCGATTCACGGTTCCCTCCCATACGCTTAAGAGGGATTGATTATCATAAAGGGCGTCGAATACAACTGGCGTCGAGGAGATGGGACTCGATGGGCGGTACGGTAACGAAAGGGAATCGCCTGCAAGTGATGGCGCGGCGCGAACTCGAACGACAGGGCTACCTGGTCCATACGGCCGTGCGGAGCGCGCAACGACGTGGACCGATCTGGATCAGCCAGACGACGGACATCTTCAACGCCTTTGACCTGATTGCGACTCGGATGGAACCGCCCCATCCCCTGCGGTTCGTTCAGGTGACGACGATCTCCCACGTCAGCGAGCGAATCAAGAAGGTGGACCCGATTCCTTTGAACCCAGGGATAGCGAGCGTGGAGATCTGGGCGTACGTGGGCGGTCAGAAGCGTCTCGACCGTCGGTACAAGGACCGAAGGATCTGGCTCCCCAGAAACTATTTCCAAGTTTATCTGAAGACGCGAAACTGGGAGCCGGACCAACGAGACCGCGTGGCAGTCGGCGGCGCTGAATCACGACCGGAGATCCGGGTCGAGCGGGTTCGGTCGGGCGAAGGGCAGGAAAGACCGATTCAACGAGTCTCGAGGAAGGCCCTGCGAAAGTAGAACGGAGTGACGGGCCCAGACGCGTTGCCATAAAAGGCTAACGGCAAGCTCTTTTGAATTCCAAACCCATCCCGTCGGCAGGGGTAGGGAGCGATGGGGACAGGCGAAGCTTTTGTGCGGCGGTCTTCCGGGCTCGTGCGCAATATCAGCGCGCGCGACGCGTTGATCCTCAACGTCATGTTCATGGCGCCCACCGCGGTCTTCGTCTACGGAATCCAGGCGGCCGGGATTTACCCCGGGGTCAACCTGCCCATCACGGCCCTCCTCGCGATCCCGATCAGCCTCATCGTGGGATTGTTCTACGCCCTGTACTCGATCGCCATGCCCCGGAGCGGAGGCGATTATGTGTGGGTCAGCCGCACCCTGCACCCGGCCATCGGGTTCGCAATGAACTTCTTCCTCTTCGTCGGCCTCCTGAGCGTCGCGGGGGCCTACATCCCGTGGTTCGCGCTCTACGCCTTGGCTCCCATCCTGACCTTCAATGGCTATCCCGGACTCGCGGCGACGCTGAGCACGAACGAGGCGATGTTCGTGATGGCGATCCCAATCTACCTGATCATGGCGGCGATCGTCTCGCGGGGCGGGAAGGCGACCACCCGCACCCTGACGGCCCTGTTTGCGCTGGTCTTCATCGGCCTTGTCGTCTTCGTGGGGACGCTCCTCGCGGTCGGCCACGATGGCTACGTGGCGAATTTTCAGCGGATGACGGGCGAGGACTACGGCGCGATTGCCTCGGCCGGCCGAGCCGGGGGATTTACGGGAGAGCTGTTCGGCGCCGCGACGCTGCTCGGCCTAACTTTCACATACATCAACTTCCTCGGGTTCAACGCGACGATCTACGCTGCTGGGGAGATCAAGGATGTCCAAAAGTCTCAGCTCAAGGCGATCCTCGGCTCCGTCGTGGTCTTCGGGATCATCACGTACGTCGCGTACGAGGTCGCCTATGTCGTCATGGGCGGGGATTTCATCCAGGGCGTCGGGGGAGGCGCGGCCACGTCGTTGCCCCTCCCCTTCATGACGGTCCTCTTCCGGTATGCGACGGACAATGTGTGGGCTTTCAACATC
>VBMR01000161.1 GCA_005878325.1 Methanobacteriota archaeon
GACGATCCGCCCGGGTTCCGACTCCAACGAGGAGATCGCGAAATCGGGCTTTGCCGCAAGGAGGGATCCGATCCGGACTTCCGGGATCGAGCCGCTGTATCCCGCGCCGCCCGCGTCGGACTTCCACGCGGGCCATCGGTAGCCGCTGTACCCGCCGTAGAAGTTCGCGCTGTCCATGTTCAGCTTGATCGAGTGACGAATGACGCCGCCCGGCACGAGCTCGCCCAGGCGGACCGTGCCGCCCAATGCGGACAGGCCGGAACCGCCGTGGGACCCGGTCTC
>VBMR01000162.1 GCA_005878325.1 Methanobacteriota archaeon
GGCCGCGCATCGGCTGCCGGGGCCCCAATCGTCGTAGTTCGCGTAGACGGTCGTGAGGGGCGCGGACGGCTCCATGACGAGGATGTCCGCGTCGGTGAAGTAGGCCATTGCAGTCGCGTGTCGGATACCGGCCCAGACGTAGCGTGCGTTGGCGCCGATCGGAAGGTTCCAGATGCTGTCCCGGGAGAAGGGCCACGTGAGCGCATCTCGGCCGGTCGCGGTCGGGTCGTTGCCCGGCCCGTTCGGCGACGGAGAGGCGAGCCCGAATCTCTCCTGGTGGGCCGTGAGGACCACGAGGGACCCCGCGACGAGGAGGGCGACGAACAGTCCCGCGAGGAGACGCCGGTCGACCCCGGTGCGCGTGGGGTTCGGGTTCGCGTACATTCTGGGGGCAAGGAACCCGGCGGTCGCTACACCCGGAACTTGTCAAGTGTATCACAGATGAGTTTTGGCGGTCAACTTTGGATGACAAAGTTGGAGGTCAATTCCGGATGACAAAGACGGCAAGGAAGCGTCAAGAATCTAACCCTCGAAGCGCCCATCGATCGCCGGGGAAATGAGGATTCGACGGAACGCGCTTGTGACTGCGTTGGCCGTCATTGTCGTCCCGGCCGCTCGTGGTCTCAGGGTTCGCCCTCCGAGGACCGCGATGCCGATGGTCCAAGTGCTGCCTTACTCTGCACGGCTTACGCGGTTTTCCTCATGGATTTCTGTGCCGTAAGCGGATTCGCCCGGGATCGCTGGGCCGGTTGCCCGTGACTTGGGGCTCCGATGTTGCAAGAACGTGCGCAGGCAGACGTCGAGGGGTCCCGATCAAATGGACCAGGAGACCTTGAACTCCGGCAGGCCCGCGGTACCGACGTTCTCGTATTCCGCGCAGTAGTTCCATTGCCCCGCGGGAATCGTCAGCTTTGACCCATCCACCACTCTCAGGTTTCCAGCCCGAGAGAAGCAGAAGCCAGTGTTAGGCGATCCGCCGGCAGTGTAGATATACAGGCGGGTGACGTTGTACGGTGCGACGAATCCGGTGACCGTCGGGGTCGAGATGACGGTCGCGGTATTCGTGAACGCAGGGTTCGTCGCGGGCGCGCTCGAGCTGCAGCTGAAGGTCATCGAACCGCTGCTGCCCAGCGTGACGTTGTTCGGCGTCGGGGCGGTCCTCGCGCACTTCTGAGTCAAATTGGACCCGACCGGCACGGCCGGCTGAATCTGTTCCATCAAGACGACTCCACCGACCACGGCTGCCGCAAGTAGAATCGCCAACAAGCTCACGAGCTGTCGATTAGTTTTGATCCTCAGGTTCCTCTCCCCCTCGCTGGAAGAAAGTAACAATGAAACGAGATAAACCCTTCGGCTCGGCCGAACTCCGGTGTTTTTGAAAGTGAGAATGTTCTGCCCCGGGGGACCACGCGCGGGGCAGGGCTCGAGCACCTCCCAGGCGAAGCCGGGAGACGCCCAGGCCCCGATGCGTCGGATGATCGGATTCGTTAGCGCGACCGCCAATGTTATCAAAGTTCCTCGGTTCGTCCCAACGACAATGTGCCGGAAGCGCGCCTCCGAGGTAGCGTTGTCAGCGCCGGGTCAGGGAGAACCGGATCGCGGGCGAGTGAAGAGCGGATTTCCATGAGCCTGATCCTATACACCTACTATGCCGTCCTCACGATCGCGCTTCTCAGGCTTTCCCTCTGGATCCTCCTGTCCCTGTCGTACAACCTGAGGAGGAAGCCTTCGACAGCACACTTCGACGAGAAGATGTCCATCGTCGTCCCCGCCTTCAACGAGGAAAGGACCATCGCGAAGACGATTCGATCCCTACTGATGATCGACTACCCGGATTTCGAAGTGATCATCGTCGACGATGGTTCGAGGGACGGAACCCTCGCGGAGTGCCGGAGATTCGAGGCATCCGGCGTCAAGGTCATCCACCAGGATAACGGAGGCAAGCCCCGAGCGCTGAACCGCGGGATTGACGCGACGGAGGGGACGGTCATCGTCACCGTTGATGCCGACACCACTCTTCACCGAGACGCTCTCCGACGAATCGCGGACCGATTTGCGACGGATTCGCGCATCGGCGCGGTCGCAGGGAACGTCAAGGTCAACCCCGAGCGTGGATTGTTGAACGCGTTGCAAGCGGCCGAGTACACGACCCGGATCAATCTGGTGAGAAAGGCAGAGTCCGTGTTGGGTTGCGTGACCGTCGTGCCCGGTCCGATCGCGGCCTTCAGGAAGCAAGCCATAGAGCGCGCGGGACGCTTCTCGGCGGACACGTTCGCGGAGGACTTCGACATGACCATGGAGGTCCTGCGAAGCGGGTACCGCGTCGAATATGAAGACCGCGCGCTCGCATACACCGAGGCGCCCGACACTCTCGAGGACCTGATGAAACAACGGCGGCGATGGTATCGTGGGATGATCCAGGTCTTGGCCAAACATCGTGACATGTACATGAAACGGAGGTTCGGGATTGCGGGAACCGTTGGGGTGCCGAGCATTTGGTTCGATGTTACGGCGCCGTTCCTGAACGTAGCTCTCATCCTACTCGCGTTGTTCACGAGCCTGTTTGCTGTCGAACCATCGATCTCCCTCCTCGGCCTCGGCGTGTACTTTACGATGGCAACGGCGGTCTCAGGGCTCGCCATCACCCTCGATCCCGTCCCGAAGGCTCGAGAATTTGCCACGGTTCCT
>VBMR01000163.1 GCA_005878325.1 Methanobacteriota archaeon
CCGAAAGAGGCACCCTTCATGGCGTTTGCTCAGGTCCGGTGGCGCGCCGGGAAGGGAAAGCAGCCGGGTCGCGCCCCTTCGTAGGCTCGGGATGCAGTCCAAAAGCGCTTGAGAGTACGGATGTCGAGGCCCTTCCAGCAACTTCGACTTGTCCGCGATCTCGACGACGAGACCGGCGTACATAACGGCGATCCGGTCGGACACCTCCGCGACGACTGCGATGTCGTGCGAAACGAAAATCACGCTCCGACCGTTTTCCCGCTGCCAATCCTGGATAATCCCGAGGATTCGGTCCTGGACGACCACATCGAGAGCGGTCGTCGGTTCGTCCGCGATCAGGACTTCCGGATCTAGCAGGAGGGCGAGTGCGATCGCGGCGCGCTGTCTCATGCCTCCGGAGAACTCGTGCGGATAACTGCGTACACGGTCCGGAGGAATTCCCATCCGGGTCAGGGCGCGTTCTGCATCTCGGAGGGCAACCCGCTTCTCGGATCCAAGGTGTGCCATGTGGACGGCCGCGAGTTGGTCGACGATTCGGTGGACGGGCGAGAAGGCGTTCATGGAGCTCTGGAAGACCATGGCAATTTTCGACCAGCGGATGTTTCGCATGCGACCCTCGCTCAGGCCGAGCAGGTCCCGATTTCGGAAGAGCACCTTGCCGCTCGTGATCACCGCGTTCCTCGGGAGGACGCCAAGAATTGAATATGCGAGTGTCGATTTCCCACAGCCGGATTCGCCGACGAGCCCTACGATTTCCCCGCTCGAGGCAGTGAAATCGACGTTATCCAGCGCCCGAATTGAGACTCCGCCCGGGAGGAGGTATTCCATGGTGAGATTTCGGACCTCGAGCGTCATGCCGGGACCTCGGATCTCGCGATTTTTTTCGCAACGATGCTCGTCGGACCGTAAACTCTCCCGATTCCGTCTCCGATGAGATTGAAACTGAGTATGAGGATTGCGATTGCGATTCCGGGGAAGAAGGCGAGCCACCATGCGTTGAGAAGATGGAACGCACCGGAGTTCACCATCTGTCCCCAACTGATGATATTCGGATCGGAGAGACCTAGGAAGCTCATTCCCGCCTCGAAAAGGATGGCCTGCCCAATCTGCAGGTTCGAGTTTACGATGACCGGTTGAACGGCGTTCGGGAGGATATGGTGGAAGATGACTCGGGTTCGCGACGCACCGGTTGCCACGGTAGCCCGAACGAACTGGCGCTCCTTCAAGGAGAGGACGCTCGCACGCATGATTCGCGCGTTCGCGGGCCAGATTGTAATACCAACGACAAGGACTTCGAAGTTGATGTTGTTGCCAAAAATCGCAACCACCATGACAAGGAGGAAGAACGCCGGGATCATTAGGATAATTTCGAATGCGCGGGAGAGGATCTGATCGACCCAGCCTCCGTAATATCCGGCGAGCAAACCTAGCGCAGCACCCAATGCAAGGGAGAGGGAAGCTGCTAAGATGCCAAACAGGAGCGACACACGAGAGCCCCAGATCACCCGGCTTAGCAGGTCCCGACCGAGTTCATCCGTTCCGAAGACATGAGCTCCCGATGGTTCAGTAAGTTGGGTGAACGAGATCGAGGTTGGTGAGTACGGAGAGAGGACTTGCGGAACTAGCGCCAAGACTGCAAAGAACCCAACGATGGTGAGACCAACCACCGCAGGTCGATCCGTTCGAAATCTCTTCCAAAACTCGATAGCGCGGTTCGCCACCTCCCGGAGGGCGCCATACGTTCTGCTCGTTTCCAAAGCCGTTCGTGCCCGTCATCGGCGCGGACGATTAAATCGTTTACGAATCCGACGATGCACACCAAATCCGCGGAGAAGTTGCGCATGGAGATCGTGCAACCCCGTCTCCACGTGCATCGGGAATATAGGATGAGTATTAAAGCACTCTCCTCGCATTCAGCTTTATCACTGCCTCCGCAATGCCCCCGCATTGCGGTGGGGAGAAATGAAGGGAAGATCTCTCACAGTTGCCTGTGTCTTGGCTCTGATTGTATCGGTTTCGCTCGTCGGCATCATCTCAACCGGCGTGACACGGGCGCAAACGGAAGCCGTGCTCGTGATCGCCCAACAGTCCGACCCCGGCATTCTCAACAACATCGTCGGGGACACACTGGGGTCGTTCATTGTCCATCACATGGTTTGGAGCGAATTGCTTAACCTAGGGTACGACGGACAGAGCATTCTTCCCGATCTCGCAAAGAGCTGGGACGTGTCCTCGGATGGGCTCAACTACACATTCCATTTGCGGACCGGAGTGAAGTGGCACGACGGCACGCCCTTCACCGCGGACGATGTCAAGTTCACGTTCGACACCGCAATCGCTCTGCCGACCTGGGCCATCGCGTATCTGGAAACCATTAACCGCATCACGGTCAATGACCCGTACAACGTTACGTTCACTCTGAATGCACGAGATGCCGCCTTCTTGACCCTGCTCGCTTTTGGGTCCAACTTCGGCCTCAATATCCTTCCGAAGCACCTCTATGAAGGGACGAACATCTCAACGAACGCTCACAACTTCAACCCGATCGGAACGGGCCCCTTCAAATTCTCGTCCCACATCACGGGTCAGTCACTGACGTTGGTCGCCAACCTGGATTATTGGGGAGGGCGTCCCCCCATGGACCGGATCGTGATTAAGATCATCCCGAACAGCGCAACGGCCGCACTGGAACTTCAAGCGGGCACGGTCCAATATCTGGTGACATTCGACAACCCGATTCCGTTCTCGGATCTGGGGCCAATCGCCCGTTCTGCAGGGGTGACAGTGTCGAACCCGACCGGTGGAGTCATCACCTGGCTTCTGTTCAACACGAACGACCCCGTCGCTGGAAATGCGACGCTCCGCCAAGCGATCGGATATGCGGTGAACCGCTCCGAACTCGCCGAGAAGGCATACTTCAACTACGCGAAAGCGATGGACGGGTTCTACCTCGAAGGTTCCTGGCTGAACGTGGATGCACGGCTTGCCTACGACCCAACGAAAGCGACGCAGCTGCTCGATCAATTGGGGTACACTCCCGGTACGGGAGGAGTCCGACTGACCGTCGAATTCGCCTTCCATCCTCTCTTCGGAATGGACGTGGAGGCGCAGGTGCTCAAAGAACAGCTCGCCAAGGTCGGAATTGCCCTGACCTTCTGGTCCGGAGACTACCCCACGTGGTTCGATAAGGTGCATACGCGTGGGCAGTACCAGATCGCCCTGCGGGCGTCTCAGATAGGACCCGATCCATCCCTGATGTGGCACTGGCTCGATCCGAACCACGTCGGCGAGAGCGGATCAACGTTCTTCAACAGTACCGTGATGACCAACCTGTTCCTTTCGGCACGTGAGAGCACCGATCAGGCCGCGCGACACTCCATGTACAATCAGGTGCAGCAAATCCTCCACGACAACGTACCGGTATTGCCGCTGACCAACATTGAGGACGTGAATCTCTGGCGATCGGATATGGTCAAGAACGTCGGGCCGGAGGTCGGCACGCTCCGATGGGACGTGTCAAAGGCGGAACCGGTTGGGAGCGGCGCTCCGTCGTCCTCCTCGCTGCCGCTTTACGCGGGTGTCGCCGTCGCGGTGATCGCACTCGCGGCCATCCTAGGGTTCGTCTGGCGCCGTCGAAAGACCCGGACGCA
>VBMR01000164.1 GCA_005878325.1 Methanobacteriota archaeon
CGGAAGTACGCGGTCGCACGGGCGTGCGCGCTCACGAGTCCCTCCCGGAGGAGATGGAGGTCCACCCCGCGGGCCTCACGGCCCGCGTCCTTCCCTCCGAGCCCGAAGTCGATCATCACGACCTGTCCGTCCCGGACGATCATGTTCGACGTCGTGAGATCGCCATGGACGATCCCCGCGCGGTGGAGTCGGCCGACGACACGACCAATCTCCCGAGCGGTCATTCCCGCGAGAGGCCCCCCTCGGTCCAAGACCTCCTTGGCCGTCGGGCCATCGACGAACTCCATCACCAAACTGGCTCCCGCCAAGTCGATATCATACAGGATCGGCACGGAGACGCCCGCCGCTCGGGCCTCCGCCATCAAGCGGGCTTCCATTCGGATCCGGGACCGACGAAGGCCGTCGTCGAGTTCCGAGAGGCGATACGTCTTCGGGACCCGCGCTTTCGCGACCGCGGGTCGGCCCAGGAACTCCGTCCGTCGCAGCTCCGCCTCGGCTCCCCGTCTCATCAACACGCCCCGCGCGATGCCGAGCCCGCGGCAAAAACCCTTCCCTGAACGAGCCGCGCCCCGGTGCCGATCACCGAGCGACCGCGGCCAGGGGGGCGGCAAAGAATCGGGAGGCCTCGGCCGCGGGGACCTCGCTGCGGACCGGGGCGAAGTCCGGCGGAAGGCACCGGGCGTACCGCGGCTCGAGGATCCGGCCTTCCAGCACGACGATCGCCGCGCGGTCCCGCTCGCTCCGAATCGGGCGACCCGCGGCCTGGAGGAGTTTGTTCACCGCAGGATAGACGACCGCGTAGTCGTGGCCTTTCGCGGGCCCGAATCGGCGCATGTAGTAGTCGCGGAGGGCCTCCCCCTCGAGATTCGGAGGGCTCAGCGGCAAGCCGACGACGATGACCGCGGCAAGGAGGTTGTCGTGGTAGTCGACCCCCTCGCTGAGGGACCCGCCTTGCACCCCGAGGAGCAGCGCCCCGCCCTCCGCCCGGGCGAGCCGCAGGGCTTCGAGGGCTCCGTCCCTCTGGCTCTTCGTCCACTGCGGGCGCTCCACGACGAGCTTCTTCCGAATCTCCGTCGGCCGGAGACGGCGATGGGCCTCGCCCAGCAACTCATACGACGGGAAGAAGGCCGCGACGTTTCCCGGGACGCTCCCCGTGATCCCCGAGATCTCCCGCGCGATCGCGTCATGCATTTCCGTTCCCCGCCTCGCGTACAGAGTGGTGACGTGAGGGTGCACGAGCAGGAGCCGGTTCTCCGCGGGAAACGGCGAGGCGTAGGTCCGCATCTGCCGCCGGGCCGGCGCGATCCCGAGCAGGTCGGCGTACATCTCCTCGGGGAAGAAGGTCCCCGACATCAGGATGCTCGCATGGACCCGATCGAAGATGGGTCGGCTCAGCACGCTCGGATCCAGAAGGCGGAAGGCGAACTTGCCCTCCGGGCCGGGGACGACGAGGCGCAGGATTCCTTCGTTCCGGTCCCTCCACCGCTCAAAGAATTCGGCGATGTCGGGCAATCGGGAGGGCGCGCCGCGGCGTGTCGCCTCCTCTCCCGCGAACGCGAGCCGTTCCACGAAGTCCGTGTATCCGCCCGAGCCCTCCCTCCGGCGTGGCAGCGCGCCCTCGACGAGGTCGAGGAACTCCTCCTTCCGCGCGATCCGCTCGGCCGGCAGGGCCGCGAGGAATCGCTCGACCGCCTTCGCGATCCCCGCGAGCTCGTGGGACACCTCGCCGTCGATCGACCGGGCCTCCTTCGCGGCCTTCAACAAGTCCATGGCAGAGAGGTCCCCGCCCAGGTTCTCGCGGATGCGGTCCGGAAGGTTGTGGGCCTCGTCCACGATCAGAATCAGGTCGTCGAGGGACCGGCCGAGCCGTGGCAGGAATCGTTCGCGGATGTCGCTGAACACGTAATTGTAGTCGCACACGACGAGGCTCGCCCTCGAGGCCGCGTCCATGGCGACCTTGTGCGGACACACCCGGCATGCGCCGCTCGCCTGGACGAGTTCCTGCACGTGGAGGGTGCGCTGAAGGACCGCGGCGACGACGGCCGAGTTGTCGCGGGTGAAGAACCCGCAGCTCCGCGACTTCACCATGAAGTCGCAATACTCCTGGAAGGCCCGGCCGTGGGGCGGAGCGGCTTCCTGCAGGCACATCGAGTGTTTCGCGATCAGGTCGACCGTGGGGATGCGCGGGCCTCTCGCCTCGATGCGCCTCACGGTCTCGATCGCAATCCGGTGCTGGCTTTGACGGGACGTCAAGAACAGGACGAGTTTGGAGGTCCGTACGGCCACCTCGAGCGCGGCGACGAGGGCCACCGCGGTCTTGCCGATCCCCGTGGGGGCGTGGGCGAGCAGGTGCATCCGGCCCGCGATCGCCTTTCGAGCGTCCGAAAGGAAATCCGTCTGTCCCTCCCGGATCCGGTCGAAGGGCCACGGGATCGATCCGGCCGGGTGAGGACTCGGCCGCGGCACCTCCACGCTCTCCATTCGGACCTCGGGAACGGCGACCTCCAGGGTGAGGGGTATGGATGGCTTCTCGGGGGAGAGAGGCGAAACTACTCCCCTCCCGTGCGCCTCCAGATAATTGGGAGGGAGCGCTTATGCCGTTTCTCGCGAGTCTTCGCGTGTGGCGCGCCGCTGCTTCGTCTGCGGGTTCGAGTCCCAGGCGAATGTGTGCCCGCGGTGCAACACGATCCTGCGCCCGGACCGGGCGACCTGCGGATCGTGCGGGCGGCCGTTCGATGGATGGGTCGCGACATGCGAAGCCTGCGGCTCCCCGATGGCCCGGGAGGATCGGGACGACCGGGACGCGCACAAGGCCCTCGCCTCCATTCCCGGGATCACGGAGGACCAAGCGAAGGATCTCGTCGCACGCGGCTTCCGTGATTTCTCCGACGTCGTGCGCCTCGCGCTCCCGAAGAGCGCGGTCCGTCTCGGCCTGCACCACGCGATCGCGCGCAAGGCCCTCCTGGTGACCCTCGCCGCAGGACCCGAGCGGCCCGTGGACGCTGCGCGATGCCCGATGTGTGGGGCGGCGTGGCTCGCGGGGGCGCCGCGGTGCGCGGCCTGCGGCTCCGCCTTCGACCCAACGTTGGATCCGAGCCTCGTGGAGCAAAAGCTCCAAGAAATCACGGGGGAAATCGTCGACCTCGCGGCGGACCCGGATTTCCGAGAGATGCCACCGGCCATCCGGGCTGAATTCTGGCAGGCCTTCGGAGGCCTGAGTCCGGAGGACCTTCTACGGGAGGAATGTCGGCATCAGATCGACGCCTGGCGATTGAAAGGCTTCGACGTCCTCGCGGTCGAGCGAATCCTCGGGGAAGATCTCGTTCGGTTCCGAGAACGGAGCACGCGGCTGATCCGAGCCCAGGTGATGAAGAAGGCGGAGTCCGGAACGTACCGCTGTCCGCTCTGCGAGGTGCGCCTCGAGAGCACCGCGGAGGCGTGCGGCAACTGCGGCGCGCAATTCGCTTGACGGCGGGCACCAACCCTAAATAGCGTCGGGACCTGCCGAAAGCCGATGCGGGGTCCCTACTCGAAATACGCCGCGCCGCCCATCTATGTCTATCCCGACACGCCGAAACGTGGGGTGCGGTTCAGCCGGTCGGAACTCGTCCAGTTGTTGGTCAAATCATGCACAAGGTGGTCGCGCAGCGATACGGCTACTGGGCCGAGTTCCGATACAATCTTCGCGGCCTCCTGATGGCGTTCGTCTTCGCGGCGGCGATCGGGTTCCTCTACGGCGCCCCCGGGGCAACTTGGATCTCGGGCGCCGTGACCCGAGAACAGAACGGGCGGATCAGCGCTGCGGGGCCCTTGTCCAACGTCCTCGTCGCCGGGCTGTTCTTTGCCGCTTTCCTCGGCCTCGCGGGGACCGGATCCGGACCGCTTGGTTTTGTCACCAACATCCTTTGGATCGTCGCTTCTGTCAATGCGTTCCTGGCGGGGTTCAACATGCTACCGATCATGCCCTTGGACGGCGCGAAGGTGTGGGCCTGGAACAAAGGCGCGTACGGGAGCATCGCGCTGGTATCCATCGTCCTCATCGCGTTACCCTACCTGCTGCCGGTCCTGTGACATCAGCGGTTCAGGAGGCTGGCGAGGTAGCCGGCGCCGAATCCGTTGTCGATGTTCACGACCGCGACGCCTGGGGCGCACGAGTTCAACATTCCAAGGAGCGCCGCGAGTCCGTCGAAGCTCGCGCCATAACCGATGGAGGTCGGAACCGCGATGACGGGAGAGTCCACCAAGCCCGCGACGACACTCGGCAATGCACCCTCCATGCCTGCGACGACGATGATCACCTTCGCGTCTTCGAGGAGATCGCGTTGGTCGAGGATGCGGTGCACTCCTGCCACGCCGACGTCGAAGAGGCGCTTGACTCGGCAACCCATCAGCTCTGCGGTCACGGCGGCTTCCTCCGCCACTGGGAGGTCTGAGGTTCCCGCGGTCACGACGAGGACAGAGCCACCGCTCGGCCTCTTGGCGGTGCCGATCGAGACGATGGAAGCCTCCTCGTGATAGGTGACCTTCTTGCCGTTCAGGGCCTCTCGCAGACGGCGGGCCACCTCTGGAGACGCGCGCGTCGCCAACACGAGACCATGTGATTCGCTCATTCGTTTCGAAATCTCCACGATGCGTTCCGGAGTTTTCCCGAGACACAAGATGACCTCCGGGAACCCGCGTCGGAGGTCCCGATGAGAATCCAGCTTTGCGAACCCGAGGTCCTCGTAGGGCAGGTCGCGTAAGGCCTGCATCGCTTGGCCAACTGTGAGCTTCCCTGCCTTGAGGTCGCGAAGGAGCGCCTCGACGCGTTCGCGGTCCACGGCCTCACCGAATCTGTTCCCACTTCTCGAGCTCGAGGACGGAGCTCAGGGTGCCGCCCCGTTTGATCTCCTCGCGGATCCGGTTCTCCCGCTCGAGCACGTCGAGCGCGCGGTTCGCCATCTCGACCGCCTGCTCCTGCGCCACCACGACCAACCCGGACTCGTCCCCCACGATCCAGTCGCCCGAGTGCACCCGCTGCCCTCCGCACTCGATCTCGCTCCCGATCTCGCCGAGTCCCTTCGGCTCGCCCGCGTGCGGTGCGACATGCCGGCTGAAACAAGGGAAGTTCAGCTCCAGGATCGTGTCGAGGTCCCGCACCGCCCCGTCGATCACGACGCCGGCCACGCCCTTGACGAGAGAGGAATGGCTCGCCAGCTCGCCCCACACGGCGGTGGGTCCTCCGCCGACGTCCACCACGATGACGTCCCCCGGCTGCGCGCGATCGATCGCTTCGACCGGCTTCGCCCAATCGCCGTCCGCGGTCTTCACCGTCAGGGCGCGCCCGACGAGTTTCGTCCCGTGTTTGATCCGCGGCACGATGCCGCTCATCACCCCGCGCTTCTGCATCGCATCCGCGAGATTCGGAGTGGACACCTTCCGGAGAGCCTCGAAGACATCGGCTCCCGTGTATTTCTTGAACAGCCCCGAGGGGATCGATTGTCCGGTCCCGATCGCTTTCTTGATCGCCCGGGTCGGGGCGTGTGGGCGATCATCTGCTCATCGATCGAGACGTGCATGTTCAGATAGTCGACGCCGAGGGCCTCGAGCTCCTTTGCGCGCGCCGGCTTGTCGG
The DNA here is from genome assembly GCA_005878325.1 of Methanobacteriota archaeon. Classification (GTDB taxonomy): domain Archaea; phylum Thermoplasmatota; class Thermoplasmata; order RBG-16-68-12; family RBG-16-68-12; genus RBG-16-68-12. The sequence continues at coordinate 5,615 of VBMR01000164.1, forward strand.
GGACCCGCATGAGGTCGACCATGACCTTCGCACCGTAGCGATGCGCGGCCTTCACCGCCTCGAGGATCGTCGCGTCGTCCGTCACGCCCATCACCGTGATGACGTCGGCCCCGGCCTTCGCGGCGATCTCGACCTCGAAGGCACCCGTGTCCATCGTCTTGAGGTCCGCGACGATCGTCTTGCCCGGGAACGACTTCTTCAATTCGCGAACCGCCTCCATGCCCTCCGACTTCACGAGCGGTGTACCGGCCTCGATCCAGTCCGCGCCGCCCTCGACGGCCTCTCTCGCCGCGAGGAGCGCCCGCTTCAGGTGCATGTGATCGAGTGCGACCTGCAAGACTGGCTCCATGGCTCTTGCTTACCTCGCCGTCTCGATAAATACGTTATGACCGCGAGGGACGGGCGTACCGGCCCCGGGCTGCCAAACTGGAAGAGGGAGGTCGGTCTTGGCGGCGTCCATGAAGGTTGGCGTTCTCGGGAGCGGGGATGTGGGACAGGCGCTGGGAAGAGGCTTCGTCAACCGAGGGCACGACGTGAAGCTGTCGTCGCGCAACCCGAAGGGCGAGGCCGTTACCACATGGTTGTCGAAGACGAAGGGCAAGGCTTCGACCGGCACGTACGCGGACGCGGCGCGTCACGGCGAGGTCCTCGTCTTGGCGACGCCGGGTTCGGCCACGGAGGACATCATCCGGACCGCAGGCGTTGCGAACTTCAAGGGGAAACTCGTGATCGACGTGACGAATCCCCTCGCGTTCGAGGGTTCGTCGCCGGGCCTCTTCGTCGGCGTCACAGATTCGCTGGGCGAGCGGATCCAGCGCCTCCTCCCGGACGCGAAGGTCGTCAAGGCTTTCAACACGGTGCCCAACACCCAGATGGTGGATCCCAAGTTTGCGGGAGGTGCGCCGGCGATGATGATTGCGGGCGACGATGCGGCCGCGAAAAAGAAGGTCGCCGGGATCCTGAAAGAGTTCGGCTGGCCCGGGCCCCTCGACCTCGGAGGGATTCAGAGCGCGCGATGGCTCGAGGCTTCCGTCATGTTGTGGGTGCTTGCGGGTACCGCCCTCGGACGATGGGACCACGCCTTCCAAGTCGTCCATGGATAGGGAGGGTGAGAACCGAAGGCGCGGCGGCCGGTCTCCCATCCGACGGAGCCTACTTTCAGGAATGATACTCGGCGCGCTCAACTCATATAGCGAGCCCTGGTCTCGCGTGCTGAATCGATGGCCGCGAAGGAGCGCAGCGACGATGAGCGCGAGCGATGCCTCACCGGCATCGACGCGATCGATCACATCCTGAACGGTGGCATCCCGCGCGGGAATACGGTCCTCATCTCGGGGTCCGTCGGGACCGGGAAGACATCGATCTGCATCGAATTCCTCATCCGCGGAGCGCTGAACGGCGAGAACAGCTTGTACCTCAGTGTCACCGAGCCGACGGACAAGCTGCTGGTGAATGTGATCCCGTTCGACTTCTTCGAGGATCGGCTCATGAAGCAGGGGAAGTTGCAGTTCATCGACCTCCCCAAGATGTACGAAAAACTCGGGATCGACAAGGAAGACCTGGACTTCGACCAGACGAGACTTCTGGCGGACACGATCGTGCAGACGGTCGAAGACCAGAAGATCCGCCGGCTGGTGCTCGACTCTGTGACCTCCGTGTGCTACCGAATCAAAGACCAAGAACGGATCCGCGACTTCTTGCTGCGCCTGGGAACCGAGCTGAGTTCGAAGGACTGCACCACCCTCCTCGTATCCGAGATCATGTCCTCCGAGGAAGGCTACTCCCGATGGGGCGTCGAAGAGGCGATCGCGGACGGTGTCATTGTCACGGGCAACCTGGAACGCCGCGGCGATCTCCTCCGGACGCTCCAGATCGTGAAGATGCGAGGCACCACCCACAGCCGCGCGAAGTATGTCCTCGACCTCACCACGTCCGGCGTACTCCTGGTGCCGTTGCTGAAAGGCGGGAGCGTGACCGGCGGTGGGTGAGGTGACCGTCGCCGCGGAGGTCGCGGACAAGCTCGGCTCCTTGGGAGAATCCTCGGCAATCGCGATGCGCCTCCGGACGGATCAGTACTTCGACGCAATCCAAGGAATGTTGGACCGTTTCGCGACGAAGAAGGATCTCGACGTCGTCTACGTCACCTCGACGATCCCGAGCCAGAGCATCATCAATGCGTTGGAGGCCCTCGAGATATCGATCGACCACATTTGGTTCGTCGACTGCATCAGTCAGATCATGATGTCCAAGGAAAAACGCCATGCCCACACGATCATCGTCGAAAGCCCGACGATGCTCGAGAACATCATGCTTAAGGTCGAGTTCCTGCTCCGGAAGCACTCGGACCGCAAAGCGCTCATCGTGCTCGATTCGATCAACAGCCTGGCAATCCACAACAACACGAAGATCCTCAGCGAGTTCCTCCACATCCTGGTGAACAACCTGCGATCCCGAGGGGCGTACACCGTGATCTTCTCGATGCATGAGTACGAGACGGAGGAGATTCGGAACATGCTCGTCCTCGTATCGGATGAGACGGTCGAACTCGGAACCTCTTGATTTCATGTTGAAAGAACCACGAGGTGACCGATAATTCCGGGCAACTTTCCAATGATAAACGCCACCGCTCGTTCTCAGATTCGGATACTAACGACGACGCATTTATGAGCGTCAGGCACCCCGTTCAGAATTGCGGCGTACGGCCGCAGGAGGACAAAACCAATGAGACACATCATCCGAGAGGATGACGACGCCGTGTCCCCCGTGATTGCGACCATCCTGATGGTTGCGATTACCGTGGTGCTCGCGGCCGTCCTCTACGTGATGGTATCCGGCCTCATCACCGGACCCGGCAGCACGCCCCAATCGATGGGTGTGAGTGTTTCGGACCGATGGTTGCACCTTGTCGAAGGTGTCCTCGACCGCGACCACGGTCCAGGTCGGCGACCGGATTCTGTGCAGGACGAGCTGGTACTTGAACGGTTCGACCTACCAGATATCGGACACCAACACGATTCTGGCCACCGGAAAGTTCCAGTAGGCCAGACGAACCCTTTTCCCTTTCCTCTCTTTCGTTTCCTTCCTCGTCCTGGCCACCGGAAAGCTCCAGCAGTTCTCAAATTCGAATATTAGCCACGACACCTTTATGAGCGTCAGGCACCCCCTTCACAATTGCGGCGTACGGCCGCAGGAGGACAAAACCAATGAGACACATCATCCGAGAGGATGACGACGCCGTGTCCCCCGTGATTGCGACCATCCTGATGGTTGCGATTACCGTGGTGCTCGCGGCCGTCCTCTACGTGATGGTATCCGGCCTCATCACCGGACCCGGCAGCACGCCCCAATCGATG
>VBMR01000165.1 GCA_005878325.1 Methanobacteriota archaeon
GGACGCTCTTGGGTCCCTTCCTGGGGGCGGTCGCGGTTTACATTCCGTCCGAATATTTCCTGACCGTGCTGATCGGATTAGAATTCGTCGTCATCGGCCTCGTTGTGATTGTCATTGCCCTTTTCGTCCCGGAAGGAATCGTCGGGACCCTTCGGAAGCACGTTCCGGAACTTCGGGGCCTCATCGAATGAGCCGAATCCTCGAGGTGTCGAACCTCCACAAGTACTTCGGCGGGGTCCGGGCCGTTCAAGGCGTTTCGCTGACCCTCGCAGAGGGTACGGTGGTCGGCCTCATCGGACCGAACGGGTCAGGCAAGACGACCCTGCTGAATGTCATTGCAGGCGTCTTGAAACCTACGACCGGCATCGTGACCCTCGGGGGCCGACGGATCGACGGAATGGCCCCCCATCAGGTCGTCGCCGAGGGGGTCGCGAAGACCCACCAGATTCCGAAACCCTTGTTGACCATGACCTGCCGGGAAAACGTTGCGGTTGGAGTGATGTTCGGAAGGCGCAGGGAGAGGCACCCGGAAAACGCGCTCAAGGAGGCAGATCGCGTCCTCGCCGTCGTCCGAATGGAGGCCAAGGCGAACGTCCTCGCGTCCAATCTGACTGTCCAGGAGCGAAAGCGCTTAGAATTCGCTCGCGTCCTGGGTACCGGAGCCAGCATTCTCCTCCTGGACGAAATTTTCGCGGGGCTGTCGCCCTCCGAACTCCGCGAGTCCATTGCGTTATTCACCGACGTCCAAAAGAAGATGGGATTCGGCGCCCTCGTCGTGGAGCACGTCATGCGCGCCGTCCTCACGCTATCCGCGAATGTGGTCGTCATCGAGGAGGGGACGAAGATCGCCGAGGGCACCCCGCGCGAGGTCGTCGAGAACCCCGCGGTTATTGAAGCGTACCTAGGCGTGGAGGAGACCCATGCTCCGTCTTGAGGGGATCGATGCCGGGTATGACGGGACACAAGTACTAACGGGCGTCGCTCTCGAGGCGAAAGAGGGCGCGATGACCGTCATCATCGGCCCCAATGGGGCGGGCAAATCGACCGTCCTCAAAGTAATCAATGGCCTTCTCCGACCGGCCCGCGGAAACGTCGTTTTCCAAGGGAACGACATCACGAACCGACCCGCCTACGAACGTCCCGAGCGTGGGATCGCATGCTGTCCGGAAGGACGGCGGTTGTTCCCTCAACTCACCGTGGAAGCCAACCTCCGTCTCGGGGCGTATGCCAAGCGCGCCCGGGCGTCCGCAGACGAGACGCTGGAGTACGTGTATCGGCTCTTCCCGCGGCTCAGGGAACGGGCTCGGGTGAAAACGATCCGACTCAGTGGCGGTGAGCAACAGATGGTCGGCATCGGTCGCGCGTTGATGGCGAAACCCTCGCTCCTAATCCTCGACGAGCCGAGCCTCGGCCTCGCGCCGAAGACGCTATCAGAGATCTTCAAAAAAGTCCGCGAGTTGCGCGAGGGCGGGCTCACCCTCCTCCTGGTCGAACAGAACGCGTACCAGGCCCTGAGGATCGCAGATTTCGGATACGTCATGCAGGAGGGGAGGATTGTCAACTCTGGGCCGCCGGACCGGCTGCTGGACATGGACGAGCTGCGGAGGGCCTACTTCGCGATCCCGTAAAGCACCCCGGGGAGGATTCGGAGACCTGCGAAACGCTCTTGCGCCGTCCCGGTTTGCCTAGGGACCAGGAGACCGCACGAATGACGGAACGGATTCGGTCGAAGGCCATCCAAAAGCGCGTGATGGACGCCGACCAGGCCGTGGAGCTGTTCGTGCCCGCGAAGGGAACGGTTGCTTTTTCTTGCATGGGTGCTTCCGCGCTCGCCAAGGAAATCCCAGAGGCCCTCGCCCGCTCCGCAGAAGCCGGACGGGAGTACGAACTCACCCTCCTCACGGGCGGCTCGACCACGATGCGGTTCGAGGCCTGCATCAACCACCTCGGAGTCCATCGTCGGTTCCCGTATCTGAGCGAGGCCGCGCGGAAAGCAGTGAACGAAGGCCGCGTGGAGTTCTTCGACTCCCGGATCGGCGAGTACCCCAATCTGATTCGAGAGGGCACCCTGTCCGCGGGTGGACCGGTGGACGTCGCCATCGTCGAGGCAACGGCCATCGATGAACGGGGGCACCTCATTCCCTCCTTGTCCGTGGACGCGATGACGGCCTTCATCGACGCGAGCCGCCGCGTGATCGTAGAACTCAACGAGCGGAGGCCGGACCTCACGGGACTCCATGATATCTACCGCGTCCGCCCCGGTGTGCCTCTCCAGATTCGCGACGTGCGGGATCGGATCGGCCGGCCCTACATCTCCGTAAACGCCTCCAAGATCGCGGCCATTGTGAGGTCGGACCGCGACGACGAACCCTCCGGCGCCTACAGTGCCCCGAGCCCGACGGATTCCCGCATCGCGGAATCGATCGCTGCCTTCCTCGAGGGCGAACTCACGAAGGAGGAGTGGGGCAAACGGTTCGTCCTCCAATTGGGGGCCGGTCCCCTCGCGGGCGCTCTGCTGGACGCCCTGCCCTTCCGCGGGATGGACCTTTGGACGGAGGGAATCCCGCTGCGATGGGTCACGGCCCTGGGGGAGCGGGTGCGGGGAATCAGCACGACCTCGATGTATCAGCTCCCGGGCGATGGCCCGGTCCTGGACGAGCTGACCGAGCGGCTCGATGATGTGCTTGAACACATCGTCCTGAGGCCCTATGAGGTGACGAACAGCCTCGAAGTCATCGCCCGTTTGGGCGTCGTCACGATTCAGCAGGCCATCGAGGTCGACCTGTTCGGCGGAGCGAACACATCCCATGTCGGGGCCCAAGCCCACAACGGCGTCGGAGGCTCCCAGGACTTCACCCGGGCGGCCCGCCTCGTCATCGTCGCGATGCCCTCGACGGCGGCGGGCGACCGGTTCTCGCGGATCGTGCCTCTCCTCGCCAGCGCGGACGTCCCGCGCCAAGATGTCGACATCCTCGTGACGGAACAGGGACACGCGGATCTTCGCCCCTTGTCCCCGCGGGAGCGGGCCGAAGCCATCATCGACCGATGCAGCCATCCCCGTTTCCGAGACGATTTGTGGGCCTACTATCGGAAGGCGAAGGAGGGAGGCGGGCACATCCCCTACAGCCTCGA
>VBMR01000078.1 GCA_005878325.1 Methanobacteriota archaeon
CCATCTTCATCGTGCATGGCTGGCCGAAGATCAAGGATGTACGGAAGACCCAGGAGTTTGTGAAAGGGACCGGATGGCCTCGTGGAGAGACCTTCGCGGTGCTATTCACTCTCCTCGAGTTCTTCGGCGGAATTGCGCTCATCCTAGGCTTCCTCACCCAGGCCGTGGCCTTCCTGTTCTTCCTCGAGATGATCGCGACCACCATCTTTTCGAAGACCAAACTCAATAAGAAATTCATCTTGGGCTACGAGCTCGACGTGGTATACGGCGCCTTCGCCCTCGTCCTTGCGTTGCTCGGACCCGGAGCTTGGTCCCTCGATCATATCCTGACTCTTGCCTAGAGGCCGTCGATCTTCCGCGCTAGGTCGAAATCGAGGTTCGTCAGACCGCCTTTGTCGTGGGTCGTCAAGGTCAGCCGGACGGTCGCCCACGAGTTGTATATGTCCGGGTGGTGGTCCATCGATTCCGCGAGCTCGCCGACGCGATTGATGAACCGGAGGGCCTCGGGGAAGTCTCGAAACTTCCAAGTGCGGGTGATCGCCTTGCCTTCCCGCGACCACTGGGGAATTTCCTTGAGCCGGGCTTCGATCTCCGCCTCGGAGAGGAGGGTGCGTCGGGCCATCGAATCCGTCCCCCGAAGGAGGCCGCCGAGCAAAAGGGCTTGGATGCCGCGAGTCAACCTTAAACAAGGTTGCATTGTTCCTGCGTCCGGGCACCCGGTTCCCTCGGCCTCAACGAACGATGACAATCGGCGTCTGCGCGACGATGTCGAACCGTCGGATGTCCTCGCGGTTGTTGGTCTTCGCGGCGTCATCGAGCATGATGAGGCAGTAGGGGCACCCGGTTGCGACCGCGTTGGCCTGCGTCTCCTCGATGTGTTGGAGCCGCCGGTGATTCACCTTTTCGCCGATGCGTTCTTCCATCCACATGCGGGCGCCGCCGGCGCCGCAGCAGAAGCCTCGGTCCCGGCATCGCTCCATCTCGACAACCCGGACCCCGGGGATCCGATAGAGGACGTCTCGCGGCTCCTCGTAGATGTCGTTGTACCGTCCCAGGTAGCACGGATCATGGTACGTCAGGAACTGCAACACGTCCTTCGTCGGGCGGAGTCGGCCCGCGTCGATGAGTTCCCGTAGGAATTGCGAGTGGTGGACGACGTCGTACGAGCCGCCGAAGTCCGGGTATTCGTTCTTCAGGGTGTTGAAACAATGCGGGCAGGTCGCGACGATCCGCGGGACCCGGTACCGATTCAAGGTCTCGACGTTCGCCATGATCATCGTCTGTGCGAGGTACTCGTTCCCGATCCGCCTCGCGGGGTCGCCCGTGCACTTCTCTTCCGGGCCCAGGATCGCGAACCGGACGCCCGCCTTCTTGAGGATCCGCGCGAAGGCCTGGGCGACCTTCCGGTTTCGGTCGTCAAAGGAGGCGGCGCAACCGACCCAATACAGGACCTCCGGCGGCTGTGTCGAAGAGGACTCCGACATTGTCGGGATGCCGAGGCCCTCGGCCCATTTCCCTCGCTGGTCCCATCCGATCCCCCACGGGTTGTAGTTCTGTTCGATCTTCCGCATCGTCTCCATCGTCTCCGGAGGCAGGTCCCCCTGCGTGAGGACCAGGTTCCGCCGCATCTCGATGATCTTCGGGACATGCTCGTTCATGACGGGGCATTCATAGACGCAGGCATAGCAGGTCGTGCACGCCCAGATTCCATCCTTCGTGTGGACGGTCTGGAACACGTCCGGTAAGCCTTCGGTGCTGCCGTGGACGATCGCGGACCCCTGTTCGTCCAAGGTGTCCCGCATGTTCGTGATGATCCGCATCGGGTTCAGCGGCTTGCCCGTCGCATGCGCGGGGCAAGCGTCCGTGCACCGCCCGCATTCCGTGCACGCGTATCCGTCGAGGAGTTGCCGCCACGACAGCTGTTCGACGCGGTTCATGCCGAAGGTTTCTGTCTTCTCGAGGTCCACCTTCGTCAGCCGTCCCTTCGGGGTGAGGTCCATGAAGAACGTGTTGACGATCGCGAAGAGGATGTGCATGTGCTTCGAGTGGGGCACGTAGGCGAGGAACGTGAACAGGAGGACCACGTGGGTCCACCAGAGGGCATGCCACCACGTGGCATCGAATCCGATCGCCGAGGTGGCGACGAGCGCCGACGAGATCGGCTTCCATTGCGGCAGGGCGGCCGTTCCCAGCGCAACATCCGCCGCGTTGTACAGGAGGAGCGTGACCACGATGCCGAGGATGAACAAGAGGACGATCGTCGCGTCGAGCATCCCCTCGTGCATGAGTTTCTCCGGTCGGATCACGTACCGCCGGTACAGGGCCATCCCGACCCCGATGGCCCCGAGGACCGCGACCACCTCCTGGGCCAGGTACAAGGGCCCGTTCAGGGAGAACCCCGCGATCGACGGAGTGGGGACCCGCCAGCCAGGGGCGTAGGCCTGGGCCGTGATCTCGACGACGCTCGCACCGAGAATCACAAAGGCCCAGAAGATGAACGAGTGGAGGACACCCGCGTACCATTCCCGGGCGACCTTCCTTTGGAAGATCCCGTACACGACGAAATTCCTGAGGCGGGTGGGGATGTGGTCCCACCGGCGTTCCTTCGCCTTCGCGACGAAGAGGTACCGAATCCGAAGATACAGCTTGCGGCCAAAGATCGACAGGGCGACGACGAGGAAGGCGGTGGCCACCACGGTGTCGAGCGCAGCAAGCACCATGCTCCTTTGCCGAAGGCGCTTTCCTTCATCAACCCGCGGGTCCCTTTCCTGGGTTAAGAGACTCTCCCGTTCTCTGGTTTCGCGCCAGGGACGATGACCAACTCAGGTTGGCATGCTGGGGCTTTCGCGGTTCTCTGTCCGTGGCTTCGGGAAAGGCCGAACAATCCCGGTGGGGGCCTGTTCCCGGATTCGCTGGGTCATCTGCGGGAGGTCGGAGGCCGCATAGATTTCATCATAAGCCTCGGGCGGAACCTTTTGGATGGCGGCATCGGGAGTGACGACGACGAGAACGATCTCCGGAGAATGCTGCTCGAGAAACCGCGTGAGGCGTCCGATGGTCTGCTGCGGGGTCGGCGACGGAACGGGTTCGACGAGGAACAGGACGGGGCCGCGATGGGCGACGATCGCGGGAGAGTATTTCGCGAACCCGCCGGTCGCATTCCGGACCCGGAAGTTGAGGGAACGGTGAGCATGCGGGACGCCTTGTCGTCTCATCTCATCGCAGACGGTCGCTTCGAGCTTCGTCCGTGACGCGTGGCCCGATCGGACAGTCACCGGTGCGCCCCGCGGATGGCCTCGACGACGGCCCGCGCGAACCCGGAGGTCGAGACCTCTTTCGCCCCCGTCATGTGGCGCGCGAGGTCGTACGTCACCACCTTGGATGACACGACCGTCCGGACAGCATCTCGCAACGCAGACGCGGCGTCCGTCCAGCCGAGGTATTCCAGCATCATGACGCCCGCGAGTATCTCGGCAGTCGGGTTCACCTTGTCCATCCCCGCATACTTGGGGGCGCTCCCGTGGGTGGGCTCGAACAGGGCGTGTGCGTCCCCGATGTTCCCGCCCGGGGCGACTCCGAGGCCTCCGATCTGGGCGGCCGCGGCGTCGCTCAGGTAGTCCCCGTTCAGGTTGGTCGTCGCGAGGACGTCATATTCCTCTGGACGGAGGAGGAGCTGCTGGAACATGTTGTCCGCGATCACGTCCTTGATCACGATCTGATCCTGGGAGACCTTCCCCCCGGAGCGGGCCGCCTCCTCCCAGGTAATCGTCCGGTCGCCGAACTCCTCCTTCGCGACCTCGTATCCCCAGGCGCGGAACGCCCCCTCCGTGTACTTCATGATGTTCCCCTTGTGCACGAGGGTCACCGATTTCCGATGGTTTCGGATCGCGTACTGGATCGCTTTCCGGACCAGACGCTTGGAGCCCGTCTCGCTGATCGGCTTCACGCCGATCCCGCTGTCGGGACGGACGCGGGCCTGGAACTCCTTTTCGAGGATCTCGATCATTCGCTGGGCCTCGGGGGATCCCTTCTCCCATTCGATCCCGGCGTACACGTCCTCCGTCCCTTCGCGGAAGATCACGATGTCCAGCCGCTCCGGATGGGCGACGGGACTGGGCGTACCAGGGATCCAGTAGACGGGCCGCACGTTGGCGTAGAGGTCGAGGGCCTTGCGCAACGTAACGTTCAGGGAGCGGAAGCCTCCGCCGACCGGCGTCGTCATCGGCCCCTTCAGCGCGACGACAAACTCGCGGATCGTGGCGAGCGTCGCGGCCGGAAGCATGTCCCCGTAGCGAAACATCGCCGTCTCGCCCGCGGGCACCCGATACCACACGATGCTCCGGCGTCCGTCGCTCGTCACCTTCACCGCGGCGTCGATCGCCTGGACCGCGGCCCGCACGACCTCCGGGCCGATCCCGTCCCCCTCGATCAGGGGAAGGATCGGATCGTCCGGGACCTTCAGGCCCCCTTGCGCGATCAAAATCTTGTGTCCCACGTCCGGGGGGCGCAGGACGAGGGCCTCCGACGGCATCCGCCCCTCACGCCCGCTCGTCGAGCGGGGTGTACTCGAGGTCTTTCGGACCGACGTACCAATCGAGAGGCCGCAGGAGTCGGTTGTCCTCCCAGTACTCCATCACCTGCGCGGTCCATCCCGAGACCCGGGCGACCGCGAAGACCGGCGTGAACAGATCCGAAGGGATGCCGAGGCCGTGGAACACGAGTCCGGAGTAGAAGTCGACATTCGGATAGATGCGCTTGGACGCGAGCTCTCGCACGACCGTTTCCTCGATCGCGGTCGCGATTCGGAAGTACGTGGAGTCGCCTTGCAAATCCCCGAGCTTTCGCGCATACTCTTTCAGCATGAGGGCCCGTGGATCATAGGTCTTGTAGACGCGGTGGCCGAAGCCGAAGATTTTCTGCTTGTTGCGCAGCGCGTTTACGACGTATTCTTCGGCGGCCTCTGGTCTCCTAATCTCCTCGATCGCGCTCAGGGCCGCCTCAATCGCCCCTCCATGCAGCGGACCCTTCAGGACGGCGATTGCACTGACGACCGTGCTGTGGAGGTCCGCGAGGGTCGACGCCGCGACGATCGCGCCGAACGTGGAGGCGTTGATGGCGTGGTCTGCGTAGAGGATCAGCGCGACGTCCATCATGCGCGCTCGTTCCGGAGAAGGCCGTTTCCCCGTGATCATTCGAAGGAAGTCTTCCGCGTGACCGAGCTTCGGATCCGGTCGGAGGACCCGCTGCCCCTTCCGAGACCGTTCGTAGGTCGCGACGATCGTGGCGAGCTGCGCGACGAGTCGCATCGCCTTCCGCATGTTCGCGGCCCGCGTCGAATCAGCGCGCTCCGGGTCGAAGCCGCTCAGGTACGAGACCGCGGTCCGAAGGACGTCCATCGGGGCAGCATGCTCGGGCATGGAACGGAACAGTTTCAGGACGGAGGGCGGGAGGGTCCGCGCGGCGGCCAACTCCGATTTCGTGCGTTCCAGCTCGGCCCGGTTCGGCAGCCGGCCTTGGAGCAGCAGGAAGACGGTCTCCTCGAAGGAGGAATGTTCCGCGAGGTCGCGGATGTCGTACCCGCGATACAGGAGGCGGCCCTGCTCGCCATCGATGAAACAGATCTTCGTCTCCTTGACGTAGACGTCGTCGAGGCCGCGGTCGATCCGGGGGGTCTCGAGATCCGCCTTCATCGAAGGGACCGTCCGCGCCGTCGCCCGAGATCCGCTGCCGCCATCGAGCCATCACCGGACAACGCGCTGTGGCCCGCCAGACCACCGGCTCGATGCCTCGAGTCGCACATGCAATTCACGGTCCTCGGGCCATCCAACCTAAGGTGCGGTGCATATTAAAAGATACGACAAATGTCGAACGGCGCGGCCCCCTTTCAGACGGGTATTCGGAGGATGGCGTCCGCCATCATCGCCAGGAGGAGGAGCGCGAGGTAGACCCCGGAGAACTTGTAGCCGACCCAGGCGGTCTCGGGGCTCGGGTGGGCAAGGAATCGTCGGTTGATCCCGAGAAGGACGACGCCCGATACGACGGCGACGACCAGGTACAGGCCCTGAAAGGCCGGGGTCAGGGCAAAGGCGATGGCGGCCACCCCGACGAGCCCGGTGGACCCCGCGATCGCCCAGATGGCCGTTCGGTCGTCCGAGATGGCGGGGAGCATCGGCAATTGCGCCCGGCGGTAGTCCTCCCGGCTCCGATAGGCGAGGGCCCAGAAGTGCCCGGGGGTCCAGAGGAACACGAGCAGGGCGATCAAGAGGGCCGGGAGGCTGATCGCGTTCGCCGCGGCCGCGGATCCCGCGAGCGCCGGGCACGATCCCGCGAACCCACCGACGACGATGTTGCTCGGGTGGGCCCGTTTCAGTCCAAGGGTATAGACGCCAATGTAGACGGCGAAGCCGAGTCCGATCATCGCCGCGGTCAGGAGATTGATCCCGAAACCCGCGATGGCGATGCCGAGGGCCGCGAGGCCGAGTCCGAACTCGAGGGCGTGCGCGGGCGGCTCGATCCTCCGCTGCGGGAGAGGCCGCGCGCGGGTCCGCCGCATGACCGCGTCGAGATCCCGGTCCAGATAATGGTTCGTCGCGCTCGCGCCCGCCGCGGCAAGGAAGCCAGCGGTCAGCAGGAGCGAGAATCGGACGTCGTCGATCCGCGCGCCGCTCGTGGCCACGTACCCCGCGGCCGCGACGAGCAGAAGCAAGGCGTCGATGCGAAGCTTCATCAGCTCGACATAAGCGGACAGCGGCACGGAAAACGCTCATCGCGCGCTATTCGGACTTCCCGCTTAACCTTTTGTTAGGCATCGTCGTGGCTCGCCCTCTCCGACGCTGAGACTGACGATACCAGTCGCAGTCCTTACGAACAGGACACTCGGAGCACCGCGGGTTCCGGGCTTTGCACAGGGTGCGTCCGTGGGCGATGATCGCCAGGTGCCAAGCCTTCCTCTTGTCCGGCCGCGTCCACCGTTCGAGCGCCGCACGAACGGACTCGTAGTCCCTGCGGCGGCTGAGGTTCCACCGGCGGGCGATGCGCGCGATGTGCGTGTCGATCGGGAAGGTCGGATGGCCGCCGGCCATCGCGAGCACGACGTCGGCGGTCTTCGGGCCCACGCCCCGGAGGGCCATCAGCTCGGCCCGGGCTCGTTCCGTCGGGAGCATGAGGATTCGTTCGACTTCACCGTCCCAATGATCGAGGATCTCCCTCGCGATCGCCCGAATCCGCGGAGCTTTCTGCCGAGCGAGCCCAGCGTGCCAAATCGCGCGGGCGATTTCCTCTTCCGGCGTGTCCGCGAGTCGCTCCGGGGTGATCTTTCGGACCCGGGAGCGGAGTCCTTCCAGCCCTCGGCGCTCATTCGTCGCGGTCGTGCTTTGCGACAAGACGGTGGAGACGAGGATCTCGAACGCCGTCATCCCCGTCGTCCAGTCTTTCATCGGGTAGCGGGACTCCAGGATCCGCATCGTGCGCAGGAATGCGCGGCGATCCATGCGCTGAGAAAGGCGGTAAGCGGAAAAAGATGCCTCAGCCTTCGACGAAGGAACGGGCCATCGTGACGATGTTCCTCGGTCGCTCGCGGAGCCTGCGGCTGAAGTAGGGAAGCCAATTCGGACCGTACGGGATGTACTCCGAGACACGAAATCCCTGCCGGGCGAGGTCGGACTTCAGCGGATCCCGGACACCCTGGAGCATCGCGAACTCGAAGGGCGTGGGATGCTGCCGCGCCAGCTCGAGGGCCCGGGAGATCATGCGACTGTCATGGCTGCCGACCGCGAAGTCCCGGGCCTTCGTGAACAGCGTTTCGAGGTGCTCGAGATACGCCTGATCGGTCTGCGAGCGGGATCGGAACGCGATGTCCTCCGTCTCCTTGTACGCCCCCTTGACGAGACGAATTCTCGCTCGATCTCGGATGAGACGTTCCAAGTCGGCAGACGTTCGCTTCAGGTTTGCCTGCACGCATATCCCCACGCGGTCGTACCGCTCGAGAAGGCGTTCGCCGATCCAAAGCGTGTCGTCCGTGGTCCCCGAGTGCTCCATATCTAACCACAGGACACGACCGTCCGCCTTCGTCGCATCGAGGATCGGCAGCATCTGAGAGAGGGCGTACCCCTTGTCGATCAGGACCCCGAATTGCGTCGGTTTGAGGCTCACGGTGCCGCGCACGCCATCCGAGCGCATCGCGTCCAGGAGCCTGAGGTACTCGGCCTTCGTCGCCTCTACCGGCGCGCGTTCGCGGTAGTGCTCTCCCAAATGGTTCACGAGCGCGTCCATCCCGCGGGCGTTCGCGTCTTTCGCGACCCGGAGGGCATCCTCCATCCGCTCCCCCGCGACCCATTGTCGGGCGAATCGCAAGAGGAGGGCCATCGGTCGGCGCGAACCCCGCCTGGAACAGAAATAGGTTCCGGACTCGGTCGCGATTCTGGACCTTCACACGGGTTTGCCGCAGGCCATGCAGAACTTGACGAAATCGGGGTTCAGCCGGCCGCAGCCCTGACAGCGGACCCGGATATCCGCGGGGCGCGCGGCATCGCGACCCTGCGCCGTGTTCGCGGTGGTGCCTGCGACCACTCCGACGAGAAGGAAGATCCACCAGAGCCGGACGAGCCATCCGCCGATCCCCGCGAGGACGCCCCCGATCACGAATAGAGCGATGGCGCCCGCCATCGTGTTGAGGATGCTCAGGACGCCGCCGCCTCCGAGGGCCGCCCCGACGGTGCCCGAGATGAAGCCGAAGAAGGCGTAGACGATCATGAGGATGCCGACAATCGTGAAAGCGGCGCCGATCAGGAGGACGGTGATTGCTCCCCAGCCGAACGGGAGGGAGGGCGGGTTTCGGCGAACCGCCGGTGCGGCATAGGAAGGGATGGCCACGACGATCGCCTGGACAGACCCAGAGGGCTGCCATCCTCGACGACGAGGGTCCAGAGGATAAAACTTTCAACCACGTTCCCATGGCTGGTATTCACCACGGAACACCGCCGGGCAATGCCTTAAGAGCGACCGAGGAGCTGATACATCTCGATGGATTTCGCGGGGAAACTGAACCAGGCCAAGAATCTCTCCGACCTCTTCGAACTCGTGAAGCGGTCGGTCGAGACGGTCCTCGGACGGACCCGAGCGGGCCTCATGCTCGCCCTCGCAGACCTGGGGAACCATCCGCAAGGATTCCTCGGAGCCTTCTATCCGATCGCGAGCAATGTCATCGTGATGAACAAGGTCCCCCTCCTCCGAATCCAGGAGACGAACCCGGGACTGTACAAGCCCTACGCCTTCTACGTCCTGCTGCACGAGTACCTCCACTCGCTCGGTTTCGTCGACGAGCGCGTCTGCCGCGAGCAGTCCCACCGAATCCTCGAGACCCTCTTCGGACCGGATCACATCGTCTCCCAGATTTCCGGGGACACGGCGCGGTTCTTCCCGAACCTCGTCTTCCCGGACGCGGCGTGGCAGCCCGCGGAACTCCACCTGGAGTTCGTCCGTGGCTTCGACCGCGGATCCGCGTCGTACATCGCGTGACGCGCGACGCGCCGACCTATCGCGGAGAAACTTCTAATAGACCTCCCCGATTCGGCGCGAGCGGAGGCGGGAGTTGCCGATCACGGCCGGTCGCAAGGCCATCGCGGAAGGGGTCGGGGCCTTCACGCTCATCTTCATTGGAGCGGGTGCGGGGATCCTTTCGGGCAGCAACCTCTTGCTGGTCGCGTTCGCCCACGGTCTCGCGATTGGCGTCATGGTCTCCGCCCTCGGGCGCATCTCGGGTGGCCACTTCAACCCGGCCGTGACCCTGGGAGCCTTCGTGGGTCGACAGATCTCGGGCCGCCTCGCGGCGGTGTATTGGGCCGCCCAGTTGGGCGGAGCTCTGATCGCGGCCCTTGCCCTCTTCGCGATCTTCCCTTCATCGGTTTGGCAACCGTCCCACCTCGGCACGCCCGCTTTGGGGACGTTCCCCGAGAACGCCGGTGCGGTCCCGCCTCTGACGGGAATCGTGGTCGAGGGCATCCTGACGTTTCTCCTCGTGACCGTGATCTATGGCACGGCTATCGATCCCAAAGGGACCTTCAACGCCGTCGGCGGTTTCGCCATCGGCCTCACGATCACGATTGACATCCTGATGGGCGGACCCCTCACGGGCGCGGCGATGAACCCGGCCCGTTGGTTCGGACCCGCGGTCGTCTCGCAGTTTTTCGACAACTGGTACGTGTATTGGATCGGGCCCTTCTTCGGGGCGATTGTCGCGGGACTCTTGTACAGCCGAGTCTTCTTGGACCGGAACCCCTGAGACCCGATCCAAGACTCTGGATGTCACCTCGAACGCACGCGCACGCGTGTCCAAGACGCACTTCTGACAGTTAGAGGACAATGTTTAAATCGGCCCGCAGGGTCCCAGCTTTGCTATGATGCGGGAGACCGTCCCGACGAGGGCCGCGACGCCGCAGAAATCGGTCATCCGAGAGTCTCCCGTGAAGTTCCGATCGGGAAGGCACACCGCGGTCGTGAAGGAAGTTTTCGACATCACGACGAAGTACCCGGAGACCTACTTGATCCGTTTCACCTTTGAGAACGAGCCCGTCTTCGACTTCGAACCGGGCCAGTTCATCTCGATCTTCGCGGAGAAAGAAGGGAAGCGCATCTCCCGGCCCTACTCGATCGCCTCGTGGCCGGAGAACAAGTCGGCCCTCGAGCTCGCCATCAAGGTCGTGGAGGGCGGGTTCATGTCGAACTACCTCCACCACGTCCCGGTCGGCACGAAGCTCGCATCGATCGGTCCCCTCGGCCGGTTCGTGATGCAGGAGCCGATTCCCTACGACACCGTGTTCGTCGCGACCGGCACGGGGGTCGCGCCGTTCATCTCGATGATGGGCCACATTTGGGAACAGGAACTCGACGATGGCCATGAGTTCCATCTGGTCTTCGGCGTTCGGTACGTCCACGACCTGATCTATCGCGACCTGATCGAGAAGTGGGCCCGCGAGCATCGGAACTTCCACTTCTACCCGACGGTTTCCCGTCCCGAAACATCGACCTGGAAGGGCCGCGTCGGCTACGTGCAGAAGGTCCTGCAAAACGACATCCGGGATTACTCGAAGAAGCAGGTGTACATCTGCGGCCTCCACGACATGGTGGAGGACGTGAAGAACCTCTGCGAGCGCCTCGGCTTCGCGTACGTGCGGTTCGAGAAGTGGGATTGAGCCCGGGGCTACGGGCGCAGCCGCAACCATACCTTTCCGACGATTCGCTCCTTCGCGACAGGGCCGAAGGTGCGGCTGTCGCGGCTCGCGGCTTCGTTGTCTCCGGCGAGGTGGACAGATCCGGCGGGCGTTCGATCCGACACCCGTTTCACGAGGAACCGGGACGGCATCTCCGGGTCTTCCACGACGACCAGGTCGCCCCGCGAGGGCGGCCGGAACCGGTACGCCCAGCGGTTGACGAGGACATAGTCGCCCGGCTCGAGCGTGGGCCGCATGCTGGGGTCCTCGACCCGGAAGCGGCGAAACGGGAGCATCGCCGCGCGACGTTCCGCCTCACTTCATTTTCGGATAGACGGTCTGGCGTTCCGTCGGATACGGCGCTTTTGCCGTCGTCGTCTCGAGGCCTTTCGTCTTCCAGAAAATCGTCGCAATTTCGTTCGTCGACTTCAGCAGGTCCTCTGCGGCCGGGAGGTTGATTTCCTGGCGGGCCTTGGAGGCGGCCTTCAAAGACTTCCACACCAGGTCGTGTAGGTCCGGGAACGTCTTCAGGTGGTCCGGCTTGAAGTAGTCGCCCCAGAGGATCCGGACCTCGTTCTTCGCGATCTCCGCGTGCTGCTCCTTCACCAGGACGTACCGCGAAAGCTTGTTCGCATATTCCTGTCGTTGCTCCGGAGTCGCGTTGGGCCCGGGCTTCTCGAGCTGGTTGATCAGGTCGACCATCCGGATGACGGTGTGGGCCGCCATCTGGGCGTGGTGCGGGTCGTAGATTCCGCAGGGGATGTCGCAATGGGCGTAGGCAATCGGGGCCGGGGAGATCCGGTCGAACGCGCGGGCAATCGAGTGCAGGAGGGACATGGGAGTCTCGAAGCGGATTCCGTTATTTAAACGTCGTGCGGCCCCACCCGATGTCCCTCGAAGGTGTGCCGCTCAAGTTCGCCGGTAGCAATACTAATCTGGATACCGATTTCGGCGCTCCAGAGCTCCGAGCGCACATGACCAAGCAGGACAGCGAGGCCCGTGTGACTATGCCAGGCGGGCAACGGGCCAAACTGTCCACCCAACCGCTCTGGGTCTTGGGCGGCATTACGACTCTGTTCTTCCGAAACACTCGATGTCTCGGGATCGGCGTGAGCAGGCTTATCCTTCGATTCTGGATGGTTTGTGTGTGAGATTTCGCCACCTCGAAACCCTACGGTCTGAATATGCCGCGAAGCAAGACCTGGTGGCGGAGCGGCTGGCCGAATTCCGTCGTGTGGGTTCCCTCGGAGATGAGCGCCTCTTCGAGGAGATGTGCTTTTGCATCCTCGCGGTGCAGTCGAAAGCCCGCACCGCAGATGCGGCCGTCCGTGACCTGTCGAAGGCCGGCCTGCTGTGGTCCGGGCGCGCACCGCGGCTCGCGGCGTTCCTACGACACCGGACGCGGTTCCATAATCACAAGGCCGCGTACATCGTGGGGGCTCGCGAACGATTCTTCCCTGAAGGGGGACCGTGTCTGTCCGAGTCGCTCCAGGAGCAGCGAGATCCGAAGGTCGCCCGCGCGTGGCTCGTGGGAGAGGTCGACGGCCTCGGATGGAAAGAAGGCAGTCACTTTCTGAGAAACGTGGGCCGCGGGGACGGACTGGCGATCTTGGACCGCCACATCTTGAGAAATCTGGTTCGCCATGGAGTAATCCCCGCGATGCCCGACTCGCTGACCGGCCCGAGATACCACGCGATCGAGGAACGGATGAACCGCTTCTCGTCCACCGTCCAGATCCCAATGGCGGCCCTCGATCTCCTGTTCTGGAGCCGGGAGACCGGCGAGATTTTCAAGTGACCGGGCGGGACGAGGCAACCTTGTTTAAGGTTGACATCTGGCTGCCCCGATCGAACGTTCACAACGGTCCGAATTGATGTAGTCGCCCGCGTTTCGTCGTGCGGTGGGCGAACCCTCCCCGGTCGAAGTGCGAACGCGGTTGCTGGCGTGGTATGCCACAAATCGTCGGGATCTTCCCTGGCGACGGACGCGCGACCCCTATCGGATCCTCGTGGCCGAGTACCTTCTTCAGCGGACCCGGATTGCAAGCGGCCGGCCCTACTACGAACGATTCATCGCACGATTCCCCACCGTCCGAGATCTCGCGGCAGCATCTCTGGACGACGTTCTCGCGGTGTGGGAGGGCCTCGGGTTCTACGGTCGCGCGAGGAATCTGCACGCCGCGGCCCGCGCAATCGCCGAGAGGCATGGAGCCCAAGTGCCGCGATCGTATCAAGAGTTGCTCGATCTTCCGGGGATCGGTCCGTACACCGCGGGTGCGGTCGCGAGCATCGCATTCGGCATCCCCGTTCCCGCGGTCGACGGGAACGTGACCCGCGTCATCGCGCGACTCTTCCGGATCCGCGCGGACGTCACCGAGGGCGTGACCGGCAGACGCATCCTCGAGATCGCGGCACGGCTCGTCTCTCCGGAGGATCCGGGCGCCTTCAATCAGGCGATGATGGAACTCGGAGCGACCATCTGCACTCCGACGTCGCCCGCGTGCGATCGATGTCCCCTCGAGACGCTGTGCCTTGCCCGGGCCGCGGGGGAGGAGCGAACCATTCCGCTCGCCTCGAGACCGGGACCACCGCGGGCTGTGCCGGTCGCGTTCGCCCTCGTCGAGTCGAAGGGACGCGTGCTCCTCGTCCGACGGGAGAGGGGTGAACTACTTGCGGGGCTTTGGGCCCTCCCCGGAGGAGAGATTCCGTCTCGACGATCGGCACGAAAATCGCTTCCGGAAATCGTAAAGGCTCAGACGGGCGTGGTGATCGTGGTCGGGCCGCCCTGGTCTTCGGTCGAACGAACCTTCTCCCATCGCCGATGGTCGGGCACGATCTTTCGTAGCTCGCCGGCCGGGCGCCCGCGAGACCGAGGACGGGTCCGCTGGATCCCGATCCGGGACGCCCTGAAACTGCCTCTGATCCCGTTTCACCGCGTTGCCTTGAAGTCCCTGCAGGGGCTCGAGGCGTTTGGCCCTCGTTGAATTATTCGACGTGTCGAATTTATCTCCCCGATGGCCGCTCAATCCTTAAGGGGCCCG
>VBMR01000166.1 GCA_005878325.1 Methanobacteriota archaeon
CTGCAGGCGCACGCCCCCATCACCCAAGAGGAGCGTGGACCGGCATATCGCATTCCCGCGGGTGTGAGCGCTCCCTCCAACGCCGTGAGGATCACGAAATGGAGCGGACACCTCCTCAAAGATGCATTCCCATGGTTGTGGCGGCGGATTCAGGACGGGGTCGAAGTCGGCCCCGTCGTTAGTGTCGCCGAGCAGGGCACCGCGGTGTCCACATGTTACTGTGCGCGTCTGTCGCCCTCCGCGGCCGAAGCGGGGGTCGTGACCTTGGAGCCAATGCGTCGGAAGGGCTTTGCGACCGCGGCAGTCGCCGGGTGGACGGCGGCATGCGTGGAGCGCGGCCTTCACCCTCTTTACAGCACATCATGGCAAAATCCCGGCTCTATCCGTGTCGCCCAAAAGCTCGGAATGGTGTGTTACGGCGAGGATTGGTCGATTCAATAGCCCCCGCGGAAGAAATAGCTACTCGGCTGCCGCCCGGTCCGGACAAGCAACAGCCTAAGGCGATGCGCTGGATCGAGACCCGTTTCTCGGCCGGACCAATCGAGTGTATCCCAGGGCTGCCAGTGCAACCGATGTGGCTACGACGAGGCCCGGCCCAACGAACGGCAGGACCAGGAGGGAGATCACCAACGAGATCGCTGACAGCCATCGCTTCCGAGCATCGCCTTGAGCCCCAAAGATCTTGATTCCGGCGGCAAACCCGATCACGTAGATCAGGATCGCAGACCCGCTGCTGACTAAGAGAGCCGTTTCCAGATTCGTGTTCGTGACGTAGTAGAAGAGGAAGACGGGGATCGTACCAACGAACATGGCGGTCAGGGCGTGGTCGGGAACCCCGGTTCGACTCCCGACATGGGCGAGAGCCTTCGGGAGCCCTCCGTCTCGGGCGGTTGCATACAACACCCTCGACATGCCCGTCGTGTACGCGTTGATCAGACCGAAGATGATCATGGCCGCAAGGCTCGCGGTCGCCGCGGCTCCGTAAATCCCAAGGAATTTGGACAAGATGGCCGCGAACGGTGCGACGCTGCCGCCCGCTTCGTATGCCCGTGTTCCCACGGTGACGAAGGCGACCGAGGTGTAAAGGACGCCGATGAGGACGATGCTGAGGACAACGGCCCGACGAAAGTCTCGTTCCGGATGTTCGAATTCCTCCGCCACGTTGGACACGTTTTCGTACCCCAGATACGACCAGAAGATCAGGGCCGCCGCAGTCCCGACGGGAAGCAGACCGTTCGGAAAAAACGGGATAAAACTTTCCATCTGGACGGCGAGACTCGAGGACACGATGGCGACGAGCAGGAGGGCTACGATCGAAGCGATGATCGCAAGCTGCACCTTGTTGCTGATTACGATCCCGCGGTAGTTGATCAGGAAGGCCGCGAGGACAATCCCGATGGCGATGATGAACGTCTCTGCGCGACCCAGCGCAAACGCAAATTGCACGTAGGACGCGGCAATTAGAGCGACCGCAGGGGCCCCCGTCAGCTCCCATAGGAAAAAGAGCCATCCGGTGACCGCCGCGACTCGGAACCCGAATGCCTCTTTGGCAAACGAATAAACTCCGCCGGATTCCGGCCGCCGCGCGGACAGGGAAGCGAAGGTGATCGCGAACGGATAGCTGGCGAATGACAGGAGAATCCAAGCGAGAATCGATCCCGGTCCTGCGATTTGGGCCGTGAGTCCCGGAAGGACGAGGATGCCAGATCCGAGGACCGAGCTCGAATACAGCGCGACCGCATTGCGCAGCCTGATGGCTTTTGCAAGGCCTGGCGGACGACTTTGCATCCTGGGACCGAAATCTCGACGACGAGATAATGCTGAAGGTCCCGACCTCGTTTCATTGGGTCCCTAGCTCCCGCACGAAGCCGTAGTTTTAGGCTCGTTCTCACCTTTCCCTCTCCGGGAAATCATGTCCGTTCTCTATCTCCGCGAGGAGGATATCGAGGCTTTGCTCTCGATGCAAGATGCCTTGGTCGCCGTGGAGCAAGCCTTCCGAGCGCTCGGGATGGGCGATGCGAGGAACCAACCGCGGAGGCGAATTCAACTGCCGCACTCCATGCTCAACGTGATGCCCGCGGGTTGGGCCTCCCGCGGCTACCTCGGTTTCAAGTACTACACCGTGGGAAGCCAGGGGATCCGATTCTGGGTCCACCTCCTCGATGCGGACACGGGCGCGCTCCTCGCGGTAATGCAAGCGAACCGTCTCGGGCAGCAGCGGACGGGCGCGGCGAGCGGGGTCGCGACGACGTTCCTGTCCCGCCCCGATTCGACGACGGTCGGGATCATCGGAACGGGATGGCAGGCGGAAAGCCAGCTCCAGGCCCTGTGCGGCGTCCGTCCGATCCGGACCGTCCGATGCTACGGCCGGGACCGAGCCCGTCGTCAGATCTTCGCGAAGACGATGTCGTCGCGCTTGGGGATCGACGTCCATGCGGTGGATTCCGCCAAGGAGGCGGTGCAGAAGGCCGACGTCGTCGTCGCGGCAACGGCCTCCTCAGAGCCCGTCATCCTCGGGAAATGGTTGCAACCGGGATGCCACGTGAACGCGATGGGCGCGAACCGGATCGATGCCCGAGAACTGGACGACGACGTGATTCGACGATCCACGCTCATCACCGTGGATTCCGTGGAGCAAGCGAAACTCGAAGCGGGCGATCTCGTGCAACCGATCGAGAAGGGCTTCCTGAGCTGGGAGCGGGTCCGGGAGATCTGCGACGTCGTATCCGGAAAAGTCCACGGGCGCACCGCCGACGATGAAATCACCGTGTTCAAGTCTCTGGGGATCGCCATCGAGGACGTCGCGGCGGCGGCCCTCGTGTACGAGAAAGCACGACACGAACACGTCGGCACGGAACTACCGTTGTGAGCCCGTCCCCTCACACTTTCTTCTGAGTCTCGTAGCGGAGGATGACGCCCCCGGACTTCAACGGTCGGGCCTCCGTGAGCTTGAGTCTAAGCCGGTCCGGACTCGTCTTGAACAGGGGAGTCCCGGCGCCGAGGACGACAGGCGTCACACAGAGACGGTACTCGTCGATCAGTCCCTCTCGCGTGAGCGCGGATGAAAGGTCGGCGCTGCCGAAGATGAACAGGTCCTTCCCGGGCTCCTTCTTCAGGCGGAGGATCTCCTCTTTCGCGTTCCCCTTCACCAGTCTCGTGTTGCTCCACTCCGCCTTCGACAGGGTTCGCGAGAACACGATCTTCGGGACGCTGTTCATGAAGTCCGCGATGTCGCCCTTCTGGGAAGTCCAGTAGGAGGCCATCCCCTGATACGTGATCCGGCCGAACACGAGGGCGCCGATCGAACGGGATTGCTCGATCGAAAAGCGTTCCAGCTCGTCGCCCCAGACGTACTCGTGCCAGTCGATCTCCCAACTCTTGGGCCCTTCGAAGAATCCATCCAGCGTGACGAGATTCCACATGATGAGTTTTCGCATCCCGAGCTCCCCAACCCGGTCCGCGTCCGCGGCTCCGGGCGGAGGACGACAACCTTCGGCCGGGTTATATCCCCTTCGTCGCGACCCTCGGAGCGTTACCCGATCGTCACGCGCGCAAATCGAAGCAG
>VBMR01000167.1 GCA_005878325.1 Methanobacteriota archaeon
GGAACGCCCGATCCTCGTGCGCCGGGTGTACGCCCATGACGATGCCCACGGAATCCTGAGTTCGTTCGCGGACTTCCTCGTCCGTCAGGGTCGGCGGCGGCTGAAGGCCCTCATCACGCGGCCCGCGTACGATCCCGTCGAGGCGGCCGCCATCCTGAGGACAGACCTCGCGGGGTGCGTCCTGGTCCTCGACGATCTGCACGCGTGCCCGGCCGCGGACGCGCTCCTCCGCTCCGTGCGGGAGCGGCCCGCATCGGGGAAAATCCTCGTCGCGAGCCGGACGCAGCCCACATTCTACGAACGGCGGGACGTCGTGAGTGGGAGCGTCTTCGAAATCCCCCTGGAGGGCCTGGACGAAGCCGCGTCGGAGGAACTGCTCGCGTCCCACGGGGCTTCGATTCCCAAGGAGGCCGTGCATCGGGTGATCGCCGCGACCCATGGGCACCCGCTCGCCCTCGAGCTGTTCGCGGCGAGCGGCGTGGACGCGGGAGCGATCGCGACGGAGCGGTACATCCTGGAGACGGTCCTCGAAGACCTCGACGACGGCTCGGAAGGATTGCTCCGGACCTTCGCGGTCCTGCGTCGGCCCGCGCGCTCTCCGGAGGCCTTCGGCGGGACGGTATCCCAGATCCGCCGGCTCGCGAAGCGCGCCTTGGTGCAACACCGCGACGATGGGTACCTCGTCCACGACCTCGTGAAGGAGTTCTTCCTCGCCCGGATGGGAGCGGCGCCGCGACGGGAGGCCCACGTCCGCGCCGCGGAATATTGGGCGGGTCGGGAGGACGACCTCGAGGAAGCCTACCACCGGATCGAAGCGGGAGACCTCGCAGCCGCCGCAGATCGACTCGCCCACGCCGGGCCGGCATACGCGGAGAGCGCCCGCGCCGGGGACTTGGAGTCCGCTCTGTTGCGGGTGCCCCGTGACGCGACCCTCGATCGGATCCTCGTCGAGGCCCAGATGTTCCTCGGGAAGTTCGACGCCGCCCGGAAGGTCCTCGAGACGACCGTCGCCTCCGCGGACCCGGAGGATCGGCTCCGCGCGCAGATCCACCTGGGTCGGATCGAGAACCGCCTGGGGGCATACCGGGACGCGCGGTCCCACCTCGAAGACGCGGTCCGGGACGCGGGAAGCCTCGCCTCGCCGGAGGTCGAAGGGGAAGCGCTGCGCGCCCTCGGGGGCACGGAACGCAAGCTCGGGGACCTTGACGCGGCGATCCGTCATCTATCCCGGGCGGTCGAGATCCTCCCAACCGGATCGCGGGAGCGGGTCCGCGCCCTGACGGACCTCGGGGCGGCCCGGATCGCCCGCGCGGATTTCCCGGGAGCGAAGAAGCCGCTGCTCGAGGCCGCATCCCTCGTGCGACCTGCGAGCCGCGAGGACGCCGTCATCCGGATCAACCTCGGCATCGTGATGAGCCAAGAAGGCGACCCCGGGATGGCGGCGGAGAGCTTCGCCGAATCTGCGGACATCGCCCTCGCGACCGGCGACGTGCGCTTCGCCGCGTACGCGCTCGCGAACGCGGTGGACAACTTCCTCCGCATGGAGGCGGTCGAGGCCGCGGGACGGAGCGCGGAGCGCGCGCTCACCCTGGCGAACACGATCGGCGACCCGCTCGCCGTGTCGACGGCGCAGGCGAACCTGGGTCTCGTCTTCGCGCGGCGGGGAGAGTGGGCGAAGGCGGAAGAGCACCTCCTCGGGTCCCTCGACATGATCGACCGCCTCGACAATCCGTACTCCCTCGCGACGCGGTACGAGGAGATCGCCCGGATGTACGAGGCCCAGGGCCGCGGGGGCGACGCCGGGCCGTGGCGCAC
Source organism: Methanobacteriota archaeon (assembly GCA_005878325.1). Taxonomy (GTDB): domain Archaea; phylum Thermoplasmatota; class Thermoplasmata; order RBG-16-68-12; family RBG-16-68-12; genus RBG-16-68-12. Next base: position 1,816 of record VBMR01000167.1, read on the forward strand.
CCGTGCGGAAGGACTGTTCGCGCGCCTCCGGGGCGAAGGAACCGCTCGCCCAGCGGCCTGACCGGAAGGCCGTCCGGGTACCGTCCGACAACCGGCAGAACAATCGTTAAGTATGTCGGACATGATGCCGACGCGTCCGCGGGACGCGACCGCGGACGATGGATGGGACGTTGCACTCCGTCACGCCACGAAGGGCGTACGCCTTCGGCCTCGTCACCGCGATCGTGCTGCTGACCCTCGTCATCGGGTCCCATGCGATGGCAACGTCGCCTCCCAGGGAACCGGCGCAGGCGATGACCGTGACCGTCCGCCTCGACCGGTCCGCCTATCTGAGGGGGGACAATGCGACCGCGACAGCGATCGTATATCGAACGCCGACGCCGGCCAATTATACGTACACGTGGCGGGTGCGGGATCCCGCCCTGCGCCTCCTGAACACGACCCGGAACGCGACGCCCACGTTCGTCTATCCGATCCCGTTGGACTACCCGGGAGCGGGGATCACCTTCGAGGCGAGCGTGGACGATGGGCAAGGTCTGACGGTCACCGGCTCAAGGGGGGCGACCGTCCATCTTGCGCTCATGTCCCTCCAGCTGGACCGCGGAGACTTCGTCCCCGGGGACACGATCGCCGCCTCGTACTCCGTCCTCTCCCACGTCATCACGCGACCGACGTACGATTACGAAGTGGACGACAGCGGTTCCACGATCGTCGCGAGCGGGAACACGAACGCGACCTCCTTCACGTTCCGCACGCCGGTCCCCGCGAGCCCGAGCTACGCGTTCCTCGTCACCGCGCGGGAGGGGACGAATCGGACGGAGGCGCAGGTCCAAATCAGCCAGGCGAGCGGGGTCGTCCTCGGGGTCTCCCTCGACAAAGTGGCCTATGCGCCCGGCGAGACGATCCACGCGCACCTCACGCTCACCCCGCGCGGAACGACCAGTCTCCCGCGGCAGTTCGCGTGGATCCTCACCCTCGGCACCCTCATTGGCGGGAGCCCCGCGGCGCGCGCGATCACGACGAGTCCCGAGGTCGACCTGGCCCTGCCGATCCCGGCGGGCTCCGGAACCGGCGACCTCCTCGTGTTCGCCTTCGAATCGTCCACGGGCGCGACCCAGTATGGGACCGTCCACGTGGGACCGACGAACGCCCTGTGGACGACAGAGATCGGCGGGATTCCTCTCTGGTCGATCATGCTCAGCCTTCTGCTCCTCCTGACCTTCGTCGCGGTCATCGGCCTGTGGCGCCGGGTCGCCGCGGTCGCTCCCTTCGTGGTGACGCCGTTGGCGCCCGTGGAGCCGGTGCTACCCACGATGCTGCCGCCCCCGGAGGCCCCGCCTCAGCCTCCGCCCGCCGCCCCCATGTCAATCCCCTGCAGCGCCTGCGGTCAGCCGATCGAGCT